>JBAXIL010000003.1:0-79138 GCA_037138355.1 bacterium | reverse complement strand
TATGCAGGCGAACAGGAAAAATGTTCGGCTTGTGGTTCAAATATGATATTAAAGAATGGAAAAAATGGTAGATTTTATTCCTGTTCAAAATATCCGGAATGCAAACAAACAAAAAATTATAAAGAAACTTGTCCTAAGTGTGGTTCTGATATGATAAAGAAAACTGGTCAGAATGGAGACTTTTTGGGATGCACAAAATATCCTGAGTGTAAGGGTACGAGAAATATAGGTCCAACTGGAACCCCTGGACAAAATAACACAGATGGCACAGCAAAAAAAACCAATACTGAAGACACAACGGATTACTCAGATAAAAAAGACGAGAATCCTTTTTAATAATTTACAACATATTTTTATTTGTGTTTATAAGTATTAAAAAGACATTTCATTAATGAAAAGATTAATATATTTTTTTATTAATAATAAACTATCAACCATAAAAGCATAATATTTTTTTTGACTTCACTCAAATCTCGGGAGAATAATTTAGTAATATAAATTTATAAGGGGTGGTATTTATGGATGCAAATATTAAACAAATTGCAATCAGAATAAAAACCTTGAGGGAAATATCAGGAGAAAAAACTGATTCACTTGCCAAAATATTTAAAGTACCGGAAGCTGAATATATTCAGTTTGAAAGTGGAAAAGTTGACATACCTGTGAGTCTATTATATGAAATAGCTGGATATTTCAAGGTGGAATTAACTGCTCTACTTACTGGTAGTGAACCACATAGAAAATCTGTGAGCTTGGTGCGTGCCGGTAGTGCTCCAGGAGTAGAACGAAGAAAAGGATATGAGTATAAAGATTTAGCATATAATTTTGTTCATAAAAAAATAGAAGTATTTGAAGTGATAGCGACACAAAAGGAAACAATTGAAAGTGCCCATTTTAATACTCACCCTGGACAGGAATATGATTATTGTCTTGAAGGAACATTGAAAGTATATATAGAAAAAAATGAATATATTTTAAACCCAGGAGATTCAATATATTTTGATTCAACACAAAAACATGCCATGTCAGCTATCAATAATAAACCAGCAAAATTTTTAGCTGTTATTATATAAGGTGCTAATAATGAATTCAAATCATATAATTAAACCAACATCACTTCTTGATGTTTATGCACCTGAAAATTTTTCTTCATATGATGAATTTGTTAAAGATTTTAAGATAAGAACTCCAGAAAACTTCAATTTTGGGTTTGATGTTGTGGATAAAATGGCAAAAAAAGCTCCACTCCAGACTGCTTTAGTTTGGTGTGATGACAAAGGTGCCGAAGCAGTATTTAATTTTAAGCAAATGATGGAGCAAAGTAATAAAGCTGCTAATGCCTTAACAGCTATGGGTATAAAAAAAGGTGATGTAGTAATGCTTATACTTAAAAGGCGCTATGAGTTTTGGTTTATTTCAAATGCACTTCATAAGATCGGGGCAGTGTGTATACCAGCTACGCACTTATTGACAGTAAAAGATGTGGTGTATAGAGTAAATGCCGCAGAAATCAAAATGATAATCAGTGTAGGAGAAGCTACAGTTATGGATTGTGTGGACGAAGCACAAAAGGATGCACCTTTTTTGGTCAAGAAAGTAACCATAGCAAATGAAAGGGCAGGATGGGAAAATATAATTAAGGATATGGAAAAAACGAGTATTGAGTTTGCAAGACCAATAGGAAAAGATGCTACAAAAAATGAAGACATGTTTCTTATATATTTTACTTCAGGAACAACAGGAATGCCTAAAATGGTAAGACATAATTTTACATATCCTTTAGGGCACATAATTACTGCAAAATATTGGCAGAATGTTGCAGTCGGGGGATTGCATTTTACTGTCGCAGATACTGGTTGGGCAAAAGCAGCATGGGGAAAAATATATGGACAGTGGATTTGTGGCTCAGCCGTTATGACTTATGATTATGATAAATTTGTTCCAAAAAATTTACTGGATGTGATAATAAAATATAAAGTGGTAACATTTTGTGCTCCCCCAACAATTTTTCGTTATCTTATAAAAGAAGATTTAAGTAAATGTGATTTTTCTAAATTAAAATATTGTGTGACTGCTGGTGAACCCCTTAATCCAGAAGTATATAATCAGTTTCTAAAAATGACAGGACTAAAACTTATGGAAGGTTTTGGACAGACCGAAACTGTTATCGCAGTTGCTACTTATCCGTGGATAGTACCAAAGCCTGGCTCTATGGGAAAACCCTCGCCAGGATATGATGTAGATATAGTTGATGAACAAGGACAAACCTGCGAAGCTGGGGAAGAAGGTCAGATAATAATAAGAACCGCGAAGCATAAACCAGCAGGTATGTTTGATGAATATTATAAGGATGAGAAACTTACACAAAAAGCATGGCATGATGGTATGTATTATACCGGAGATGTGGCATTTAAGGATGAAGATGGTTATTATTGGTTTGTTGGCAGGGCTGATGATTGTTTTAAAAGTTCGGGCTACCGCATAGGTCCTTTTGAAATAGAGAGTGCACTTTTAGAACATCCAGCAGTGTTGGAATGTGCGATAACAGCAGAGCCAGACGAAGAGCGCGGATTGGTGGTAAAAGCTACAATAGTATTGACGAAAAATTATATTGCTTCGGAGGAACTTGTAAAAACCTTGCAGGAGCATGTAAAAAAAGTAACCGCTCCATATAAATATCCACGCATAATAGAGTTTGTGAAAGAATTACCAAAAACAATTAGTGGGAAGATAAGAAGAGTTGAAATTAGAAAAATAAAGTAATTTACATTAGATAAGGATAAACTCAAAAATTAAAATAATATTTTATTTATAAATGGTGCTTTGAATAATTATCTCAACTCGTCTATTTTTTAAACGACCTTCAACTGTTCCGTTATCCGCTATAGGATTGAGCTCCCCATACCCTTGAGTTTTTATCCTTTTTTCTTCATATCCGAGTAGGTTTACCATAAAAAACTTTACAGCATCCGCACGGGCTTTAGAAAGTTCAGTATTGTCACGATATTTTAGGCCAAGCAGAGGACTATTATCGGTATATCCAGCGACTACAATATCTGATTCAGGATTTTTATCGATAACATTTTTTATGGTCTTTAAAACCGAGTAGGCGGAAATTTTAACATCTGCTTTACCGAGATCAAAAAGGGCATCTGAAGAAAAGGTAAGTTTTATTTCTTTAAGCAAAACTACTATGGCTTCTACTTTGGTTTGGGCTTTATTACCTACAGAGTCAAAAGTTATGAAACTATAGTAGTAAACTTCACCTGTTTGAATGTATTGATTATTTAGTCCTTTTCCATCCCATATATATGACAGAGGGGGTTCTCCGTCTCCGTGTATAGTGTTAAATAATTTTTTATTATAATCCCAAATAACAAATTGCCATTTGACTACTTTATTTCTGTCCTGTGAAAAGAAGGTAAAGGTGGCAGGTACTATGAGGGCGTCTTTTTGATTTGGTTTAAGTAGTTTTGGGTCAGCATCCACGCGTATTTCAGGAGGAGTATTGTCTATTTCTATTGGAACCTTGTTTGAATCAGTAGTGCCGTTATCATATTCGGCAGTGATACTTGCTTGATAAACTCCATCAGGAAGTGTTTTTCCTGTAACCATTCCTCCCCAGAGAATTGATTTTTGTAATTTATCTTTTAGTGGAAATTTAGCAAGTAAAGTAAAACCATCCGTTCCATAAATATTAAGCTTCACTGAGCGTAATTTTTCTTGCAATTTAAGCACTGGTGTAAAGACAGTGGTATCCAAAAATTTATCATTGTTAGGAGAAAAAATAGTTGGGTAAACTTTAAGTTTGGCAGAAGGTGTGCCCCAAGCATATAAAACTGAAAATCTGTGTGTCGGGCCAAGTTCATCGTAGTTAATGAAGGCATAATCTATTTCTGCGCCCCAGTAACGCAAGCCTAAGCCAAAAGTAGGACGGTCAAAGGCTCCAGTTTCATAACCAAAACGAATGGCAAATATTTCGTTAAACCAATATTCAAAACCAATAGAATATAATGGATCATAATCAGGTTGTATGAGCCCTTGAGATGATATCAAAAGAGTGCCTGTCCAAATTTTAAATTCGTCAGATAGTCCTACTTTAAAAATTTGTGGTGGTTCAAAAGATAATAAATGCATTTTTAGTTCTGTTCCTAAGTTTGACATGTCTACGGCAAGTCTCAGATAATTTCCATTTGAATATTGTTTGTACATTAGACCTATATCGGCAGTAATGTTTGAACCAGAATTTGTATCAATATTTTGTGATATGTATTTGATTGTTATTCCAGCAGATAAATAATCTTTAATGTCCATGGCATAACCTATAGTAATTCCCAAGTCATAAGGTGAAAAACGATTTGAAAATTGGGACCAGTCAATAGTTGATAAGTAAGAAGGATCATAAGAAGCTAATGCTGTGGTGCGAGTCATATCTCCCACGCGAAATAAGGAAATGGCAAAACCGAGTTTTCCAGTATCGGTAAAAGGCACAGGACAAACCAGCGCTAAATGTTCATACTGTATATTTTGAAACCAGTTAATGTGTGAGAACTGCACTTCATAACCTAAAACCGAGGATATTCCGGCAGGATTATAATAAAGCCCGTAGGTACCGTCAGATACTGCAGTAAAAGCTTCGCCCATAGCTGCTGCACGGGCAAATGGAGGTATTTTGATAAAATTAGCACTTGTAGTCCCGACAAAGTCGGCGGCACCAAAGATATACATGTAAAAACTTATTATTAGAAATGATGCTATTGTTAGTTTTTTCAAATAACACCCCATTAATTTTATGTTTCTAATTAATTTTAGAATAATGCCTGAAAAATAGCAATACATAAATGTTTATATAACATTAATGTAATAACTTTCTGTTGTGATCTATTTACTGATTATAGGGTAGGTTTATTAATAAAAAAACAAGATAATAGCCTATTTATAAAGCAATTTCATCTATTTACTTAAAACCTAAAATCATATATAATTTAAACTATTCACTAATCCAGCAGGAAATATAATAAGGAAAGAGGTGGATTTATGTCAAATTACAATCAGTTTTTTATCAGAATGCAAGATGGTACTATAAAACAAATTAACCCATTTACAGGAACAGAAGTTTGGACAGTTCCTGGAAGGGCGAGCAAACCGATTACAAACTCTATACCGACTACTGCAAAAAAAATAGAGAAAAAGAAAAAAGAAGATTATTGTAATTTTTGTGAGGAAAAATATGAAAATACACCACCTGAAAAAGAACGACTTGTAAAAATAGGTGGAAAGTATGTAGCAATCAAAGGTTTAAAACCAGGAATACTTAGACAGACCACGGCGGAATTTAGACGCGTTCCAAACCTTTTTGAAATAGTTACTATGGAATATTGGAAAAAGAATTTTGGATATCAGTATCCAGAAGATGTAAAGAAAAGAAAAGACGATTATCTTGCAGACAAAGCTGGATATGAACATGTAATGCATATAATCAATATGAAATTACAACTTTTGGGAAGGGATCCAACGCAAGTCTCAGAAAAAGAAAAGATTGATATGTCGGATGCTTTTTTTGCTGGAGGACACGAACTCATTGTAGGCAGGAGTCATTATATTAAAGATGCCGAATTTGAAACTCAACTGTGTAGTTCAGGTGAAATGTCACCAAAAGAACACTATCAATATCTAAAATTCACTATTAAGGGTCTTGTGGATATTTATACATACAATAAATATGCCAGATATGTTTCTATATTTCAAAATTGGTTAAAACCTGCAGGGGCATCTTTTGATCATCTTCATAAGCAACTTGTGGCTATAGATGAGTGGGGCGTTTCTATAGAAAGAGAAATAAATCTAATCAGAAAAAACCCGAACATATATAATGAGATGGGAGCAAATATGGCGACATATTTTAATCTGGTGGTGGCGGAAAATGATTATGCAATTGCATTTTCTGACATAGGACACAGGTTCCCAACTATAGGAATTTTTTCAAAAAGTGAAGCTGTTTATCCATACGAAATGTCAGACAAAGAATTACGCGGCTTCTCGGATATAGTTCATGCAGTTCATCATGCAATCACAAATCAGATAGCAACTAATGAAGAGTGGTACTATACTCCAAAAGATTCCATAGATGTAATGCCTTTACATATTCTTATAAAGCTCAGGGTAAATACACCGGCTGGTTTTGAAGGGGGCACAAAAGTTTATATAAATCCTATGAACCCTTATGAATTGAGGGATAAAATTATTACAAGATTACATGAAGCCAGACGAGAAAAAAGGATATCTAAGATATTAATAGGAACTGAGTGCGAAACAAAACCTAATCCGTTAATGTATTACAAAAAATATTATAAAGCATAAGAGGAGAAAAATGAAAAAATTAATGATTATTTTTGCTGTGGCTACAGTGATTTTATTTATGTCGGCTTGTGATACAACAACTACGCAAGTGAAACCAGACAACAGCTTACTCACCACAAGTGAACAAATGCAAGCGTCAGCAAGTGATTCAGACAAACAGGAAATGGATTCTTTTGCAGGGGAAGATTTTAAAAAGCTTGATAAAAGGACAATAGCCACAATTGGAGACTATGTCCTAACAAAAGAAAAGTTTAAGGTAATCACTGATTATATGAAACAAAAGTTTGATTACAAACTGACTGATGAACAAGAAAAAGAGTTTATACAGTATATAATAAATAAAAAAATGATGGCTATGGAAGCACGGTCACTTGGGTATACAGAAAAAGCAGATACAAAAGCTAAATATGATTGGGATATGGATGAGCTATTGTCTCATCAGTATTATTTAGATAATGTAGAAAAAAAATCACAAGTATCAGAAAAAGATGCAAAAAACTATTATGATGCCCATATAGGAGATTTTGTTGAACTAAAGGCACAACATATATTGATAAAAAACAAACAGCTTGTTGATTCTTTATATAAAAGAATAATAGGCGGTGAGGCCTTTGATGAAATAGCAAAAAAATATTCTGAGGATACTACTACCAAAGAAAAAGGTGGAAATCTTGGAACTTTTACAAAAGGAGTTATGGTTCAAGAATTTGAAGACACAGCTTTTGCTTTAGCAGACGGAGAAGTATCACAACCTGTAAAATCTGTATATGGTTACCATATAATAAAAGTTTTGGATAGAAAAAAATATTCATATGATGATTCAAAAGATAAAATAAACAAAATGATAAAGGCAAAAAAGCAACAGCAACTATTTGAAAGTACTATTACCGAATTAAAAAATAAATATAAAGTTACAGTAAACCAAGATACTTCTAAGTAAATTTTGAAAGAAATGAAAAGGAAAACATGAAAAACATTATTAAATTCTTTACATTGTTTTTTATTTTAAGCATTTTGGCATACTCCATGTCTGGATGTGCTACCGCCAAAATTGCCATAACACCTAATGCCTCTGGAATAGATAAAAGCGTACAGGTGTCTGATGAGGATTTTGATTATTGGAAAAAAACAGCACAGGATGGAAAAGATTCAATAGAGAGATCACGCGGGACCTTTTGGTCAGGACAATATTATTACAATAAAAAAAATTATTCTGATGCTATAAAATATTTTGAATTTAATGAAAAATATTATTCCGATACTGATATGGGTTATCTTTCAGTAGTAAGATTGTTTGATATAAATATTGAACAAAATGAAATTGATAAAGGACTCGAGAGGCTTAAGCTATTACTTGAAAAACGCCATCAGTTCTCAGTTTTTCAGGATGTGGCAATCGATAGGCTTAAGGCAACTATAGCTTCTATGAAAAAAGAAGATTTAAAAAATGTATACGCAAAACATATTTATCAAATGATTGATGAATACGCAATATATTACTTGTGCAAAATGGATTATACAGAGAATAGTTTTGATGAATTTTATTTTAATGCAAATATTTTCTTAATTGATTTTAGGGATAGTCTTTTCTATCAGGAAATAACTGACGACTATAAAGCGGCTTTAAAATATAAACCATTAAAAGCAAATAAAATAGGTGTGATAATACCCCTCACTGGTAAATCCATGGATATAGGTAGTTTGGTTAAAAATGGCTTTGACATAGCTATGGATGACTATAATGAAACAAACAAGACGGGTATGACTTTGAACTTGATTTATATAGATGAAGAAAGCCCAGATCTTAAAGCACAAGTAATTAGTGCCATAGATACACAAGGTATAATAGCTTTTATGGGACCACTTTATTCTAAAACAGTTAAAACTCTTATCCCGATAATGGATCAATATAATACTGTGCTTTTTTCCTCAACAGCTGGACAGCCTGATTTAACTGGGAAAAGTTCGTATTTCTTTAGAAATTGCGGAACTGCCAAAGGACAGGCTTACTCTACAGCCAAATATATTATGGAGAATACTTCTTTTAGAAATATAGCTACTTTATATTCCGATAATGCTTATGGAAAAATATTAAATGATTCATTTGTAGAAAAAATAAAAAGTCATGGCGGAAATTTAGTAAAACAGGTTGTGTATGATCCAAAGGTAAATGATTTTCAGGACCAAATGGTTCTTTTAGGAGGAATTAATACAATACTGCTTAAAGAAAAACATGCCACAGAAAAAATGAAACTTGATGAACAAATGGAATCAGCAGGAAAAAAAATGCTGGCAAAAGTATATGATTATATGAATATAATACCTCCAAACGATAATGCTATACCAAAACCTACACCTGATCCGAAAATAAAACATATTAGTATTTGTCTTGTTCATTTGTCTCCTCATGGGGAAAATATAAGGAGACTTTTGATAGACGAAGATATGACAAATAAGCTAAGTTATACTTTAGCAAAATCAAGCGCTTCAGAAGTGATTAAACAAAAAAGTGTAGATGATGATATGGTTTCTATGGGAGTTGATGCTGAAGATTTGGACAGAGAAACAGCCCTAAATATAGCCTCAAAACAGGGAGCCGATGTGCTGATATGGGGAAAGATTGTTGAGGAAAAATCTAATACTATTTATGCTAATTTTATGCCTGATGTTGTGACAGATGCAACGGGAAATACAAGTATTGTTTATAATTTTACTGAAGATGATTATCTGAAATTTAGTATTACATTGCAAACCATATCAGTAAAAGATGAGGCATTATTAGATGAGCTGATTTTAGATTATAGAAAAATTAAAGATCCGAAAAAAAATCCAATAACAATAGATGCTTTATATATTCCTGCAACAGACAGAAAAATGGTTTTAATAAAAGACCAGTTGAAGTTCTATGATTTTGATTTACCAGTTTTTGGAAGTTCTGCCATGTCGTCTGGTTATATAGATAGCTTTAAGGAAAATGTAGAAGGAATTATTTATCCATTGGAATTTTATCCTGATGATGTAGAAGTGCCAGTGTCAGAATTTGTAAAAAAATATAAAGATAAATATGCTAATACTCCTGAAGTAATAGCAGCCACATCTTATGATGCTTTAATGATTGTTGGTTCGATTATAAACAGACAGATTACTTCCAGGGAAAATTTTAGAAATGCAATGGCTTCAGTAAAAAATTATCCTGGGGCAACAGGAAATTTTTCTTTTGATTCTAATGGTGATTCTGTAAAAGAATATTATATGATGCAGGCAGGGAAGGAAAATCAGATATTCCTAAAAAAAGTTACGGGGGAATAAAATGAAATATCAGCGATTACGCGGAGTCAAGGATGTATTGCCTGAAATAACACCAGCTTGGGAAAATATTTTAAAAATAGCCTCAGGTATTTTTAAGCTCTACGACTACAGGCTAATAATCACTCCTACAATAGAAGAAATTGGTCTTTTTACACGAGGAATAGGTGAAAGTTCAGACATAGTTATGAAAGAAATGTATGATTTTAAGGACAAAAAAGGAAGACATATAGTTTTACGCCCAGAAGGAACAGCATCAGTAGTTAGAGCATTTATAGAGAATAATTTAGGTCCAAAAGCCAATTTGTATTATTCAGGTCAAATGTTTAGATATGAAAGACCTCAGGCAGGTCGTTATAGAGAGTTTTTTCAGATAGGAGTTGAGTCTTTCGGGGATGGTAGTCCATATAAAGATGCTGAAGTTATAAATATGGCAGCGGATATTATCACAGCCATTGGAATAAAGGGAAGTATTTTGAATATAAATTGCTTGGCAGCAGCAGATGGTTATTATGATAAATTGAAAAAGTTTTTAGAGACGAAAAAATCATTACTTTGCCAGGATTGTTTAAATAAAATTGAGCGTGTACCAATTAGAGTGCTTGACTGCAAAAATGAAGCTTGTAAAAAAGCAGTTGCAGCCGCACCACTTATTACACAAAATTTAAAACCAGAAGCAGCAGAGCATTATTTAAAAGTAAAAGAACTGCTTACCTCCACTGGCACAGCTTTCGTAGAAAATCCTACAATGGTACGAGGACTTGATTACTATACAGGAACGGTTTTTGAATTTACTACAGATAAGCTTGGACCGCAGCAAAATACAATACTTGCTGGCGGAAGATATGACAACTTAGTGGAAGAGCTTGGTGGAAAGAAAACTGCAGCGACTGGTTTCGCTCTTGGTATAGAAAGAATGGTAGAGGTATTAGCAGCGGAAGGTAAAGCTGTTGAAGTTATAGGACTTGATGTTTTTATTGTTTCTGATAAGGAATATCTAAATGAGGGTTTTACTTTATTAAATAAATTAAGGGCTCAAGGTATAAAGACCGCTATGAACTTTGAAGGAAATAGTTTTAAATCACAATTTAGGGAAGCAGAGTCAAAAAAATCAAGGTTTGTTGTCATAATAGGGGAAGCAGAGATAAAATCAGGGGTTTACTCACTGAAAAATATGGCAAATGGTGAACAGCATAATATTAATTTTGAAAGTATTATAAAAGAAGTTAAATAAAGTACATAGGAGAAGTCCTTGAAAAGATTTAAGATAGCAATTACTATGGGGGACCCTGCTGGAGTCGGACCTGAAATAATAGTGAAAATGTTTGCAAAGCATAATATTTATAAATATGCGGATGTTTTCGTTATTGGCGATTTATTTCCAATGCTTGGTGCACAGAGAAGGATATCAAATAAAATATCAATAAGACCTATAAAAAATATAAATAATTTATCAAAAGAAACAGGAATAATAAATCTTTTTGATATGGAAAAGATAAATTCAGAGGATTACAGTTTGGGTGAAACAGGTAAGGTTTCAGGCATAGCTTCTTTTGAATACATAAAGAAATCAATTGCCTTTGCTCTTGCAAATAAGATTGATGCTGTAGTAACGGCACCTATTAACAAACATAGCTTACACTTAGCAGGTATTAATTTCCCTGGGCATACTGAAATATTTGCACATTACACGAAAACAAAAAAATACGCCATGATGTTAATGGGTGAGAAACTAAAAGTAATTCTTGCAACAATACATACGGCTCTAAAAAATGTACCTCAAAAATTAACTGCAAAAGGTTTAACATCGCTTTTTGAGCTTACAGATAAGTCACTTTCAAAGGATTTTGGTATTAAAAGGCCTAATATTGCAGTTTGCGGACTTAATCCACACGCTGGTGAAAAAGGTGCTTTTGGAAAAGAAGAGGAAAAAATAATTATACCTGCAATAAAAAAAGCAAAAGCAAAAGGTATAAAATTAGAAGGTCCATTTCCTGCGGATACGCTATTTGATAAAGTAGTTCGATATAAAACTCATGATGCTGTTATTGCTATGTATCATGATCAGGGTTTAGTCCCATTAAAACTTTTGTCTTTTGATACAGGAGTTAATGTCACGCTTGGGCTTCCTATTATTAGGACATCACCTGACCATGGTACAGCATATGATATAGCAGGTACAGGCAAGGCAAGCGAATTATCAATACTTGCTGCATTTTATACGGCTATAGAAATGGCAAAGAATAGGAAAAAGTAATATAGATATTATTGTTTATAGCAAAATATATTATTAAAGAAATTAAAAAGGATAAACATTGAAATACGAAGAAAAGATTAAAAAAGAGAAATTTCATTACAAAAAGCGCCTTGGTCAGAATTTTCTGCATCAGAAGGAAAAAGTCTTGCGGATTATCGAAGCGATAGCACCTGCAAAAGACGAAACTTATATAGAAATAGGTGCTGGAACTGGCTTTTTAACTTTAGAACTTGTAGATAAGGTGAAAAAGTTACATGCCATAGAAATAGATAGAGAAGCTTTTAATATATTACAGGCAAAATTTACAGGAAAAGAAAATATTGAACTTATCAATGCGGATGTAATGCAATCAGATATAAAGACAATTGCAGGACCTCAGGCATTTGAAAAAAAGATAAAAGTTATAGGAAACATACCTTATTATATTACTACTCCTATAATAGAAAAACTTATTGAAAATAAGGAAATTATAAGTAAGGCATATCTTATGGTACAAAAAGAAGTAGCAGAAAGAATTACCGCAAAAGAAGGTTCAAAAATATATGGTTCTCTTTCAATTTTTTGTCAGTATTATGCAGATTGTAAAGTTCTATTAAAGATAGGTAAAGAAAACTTTGTTCCAGTGCCAGAAGTGGATTCTGCTTTTATAGAAATTGATTTTGAAAAAAAAGAGCCTATAAAAGTAATAAATGAAGAGTTCTTTTTTAAGGTGACGCGTGGGGGATTTACACAGCGCAGAAAAATGCTTATGAATAATTTAAAACGGACTCTGGAGATGAGTGAGCCAGTATTAAAAAAGGCCTTTGAAATAGCAAACATTGACATAAAAGCACGAGCAGAAGCTGTTTCCATATTAAGTTTTGCAAAACTTGCGGACTTGCTGTATAATTCTTAAAGTAATAGTTAATTTTTTATGTGAGAGTAGTGCTGAAATAGCATTAAAATTAAAGGTTTTCTGGAGGATTTAAAAATGTGCGGGATTATAGGTTATATAGGAGAAGAGAATGCCTCGGAAAGAATTATTTATGGGCTTTCAAAACTTGAATACCGTGGTTATGATTCAGCAGGGATTGCTATTATTGACAATGGAAAGCTTATTCGTTTTCGTAGCAAAGGAAAACTTGAAAATCTAAAAACTAAAATAGAAAATGAGGCCTTAAATGGTTCAATAGGGATAGGTCATACACGCTGGGCTACACACGGTAAACCTTCTGAAGAGAACGCACATCCACATATAGATTGTTCAGGAAAAATAACCATAATCCACAATGGAATTATAGAAAATTATTTTGAACTAAAAGAAGAACTTAAAAAGAAACATCACAGGTTTGCTTCGGAAACTGATACGGAAATATTTGCCCATCTTATAGAAGACAATATAAAAAATGGTTTTGAAAAAGCTGTATTTGCAGCCTTAAAGCAGATACGCGGAATGTATGCCATGGTCATACTTTATTCAGGTGAGCCTGATAAGCTTATAGCGGCAAGACAGGGTTCTCCACTCGTAATAGGAATAGGAAAATGTGAAAATTTTATAGCATCAGATGTGCCTTCATTTTTAAAATATACAAAAAAAGCAATGTTTCTTGAAGATGGAGATGCTGCGATAATTACAAAAAAAGATGTAAAAATATTTAATAACGGTAAAATAGTTTCAAGACAGGTTAAAGATATTAAATGGACTGCTGAACAGGCTGAAAAATCAGGATATCCGCACTTCATGTTAAAGGAAATATCTGAAGAGGCTCAGGCTTTTGAGGACACCATAATAGGAAGAATAGAAGGTAATACCGTAAAATTTGAAAGCATAGATGATAATAAATTAAAAAAAATAAATAATATTAGAATTATAGCTTGCGGCACATCTTATCATGCTGCATATACGGCTAAGTATCTAATTGAAAAACATGCAGGAATAAATACTTATGTTGATGTGGCTTCGGAAATACGATATGGTAATCCAGTTGTGGATAAAAATACACTCTTGATAGCGGTTTCGCAGTCAGGGGAGACCATAGATACTATAGAAGCTTTTAAAAATATGCAGAACAAGGCCGGATATTCACTTGCCATAGTAAATGTTGTAGGTTCCACTTTAAGTAGAATGCTTGACGGAGTCATTTATACATATGCAGGGCCCGAGATTGGAGTGGCTGCTACAAAAACATTTATTAGTCAACTTGCTGTTTTATATTTATTAAGTCTTCATTTGGGAAAAATTCATGGAAAAATAAGATCTGAAGAAATGAAAAAAAGTTTGAGGAGTTTAAGAAAAGTACCGGCTTTGATTAAAGTGATATTAAAAGATAAAGCAAAAGTGGAAAAAATAGCTACTAAATACGCAAAGCAAAGAGATTTTCTATATTACGGCAGAAATATAAACTATCCAATGGCATTAGAAGGTGCTTTGAAGTTAAAAGAAATATCATACATACATGCTGAAGGATATGCAGCCGGAGAAATGAAGCATGGCCCTATTGCTTTGGTTGATGATAAAACTCCAAATGTTTTTTTGGCGCCAGAAAACAAGTTATATGAAAAAATAATAAGCAATATACAGGAAATAAAAGCGCGTTCAGGTACAATAATTGCGATAACAAACAAATCTAATAAAACCATGAAAAAATTTGCAGATGATATTATATATATTCCTGATATAGATGAAGATTACTATCCTTTGCTCGCTGCTATACCACTGCAGTTGTTGGCTTATTACATAGGTATAAAAAAAGGAATAGATGTAGATAAGCCAAGAAATCTGGCGAAATCGGTAACTGTAGAATAGCCAATGATAGAGATTTTAAATAAAAAAAAAGAAATGGTGAAAAATGCAAAACCTTCCGATTATAATACTTAAGCCAAAAGAAGAAGATAGAATATTAAAAGGACATCCATGGGTATATGATAATGAAATAGCTGAAATATCAGAAGAGTATGAAAATGGAGGCATGTTCGTTTTTAAAACCTCAGAAAATTTGTGTCTTGGTGTAGGTTACATGAATGAAAAGTCTGTTATTACAGGCAGACTGTTAGATGTCTTAAAGACTCCTGCAGAAGTATATGATAAATATAGCAGTGTGGAAGCACTTTTAGAAGACAAAATTAGTAAAGCAATATTAAAACGCGATAAGATAAAAAATACTGATGCTATAAGGTATATTTACTCAGAAGCTGATTCTTTAGCTGGGTTAGTGGTGGATATGTATGGAAAAACAGCAGTAATTCAGATAACTACTTTAGGAATGGATAAATTGAAAGATATTATAGTTAAAATAATAGATGAAAAATTAAAGCCAAAACATATTTATGAGAAATCTATTTCTTCCTCAAGAATAAAGGAAGGGCTGGAAAAGGTTGAAAAGTCAATTAAAGGAAGTATAAAACCAGTTATAATAACAGAAAACGATATTCAATATTATGTAGATCCAGCAGGTGGTTCGAAAACTGGCTTTTATCTTGACCAAAGAGATAATAGGGAAAAGCTTAAAAATTATGTAAAAGATAAAAATGTATTAGATCTATTTTGTTACACAGGCGGTTTTGCCGCGAGCGCTTTACATTTTGGGGCGGCATCAGTTAAGGGAGTAGATTCATCCGCAGAAGCCATAGAAATGGCAGAAAAAAATATGGAATTGAATAATTTAAAAGATTATTGTCTCGTAAAGGCAGATGTGTTTGATGAACTGAAGAACTTAAATGCTGCAGCTGAAAAATATAATGTCATCATAATTGATCCACCTCCTTTTTCTAGAGGTAAAACAGAAAAAAAAGGTGGGCTCAAAGGCTATTTTGACTTGCATTTGAAAGCTATGAGACTCCTTAATAAAGATGGTGTTATTTTTACTTTTTCGTGTTCACAAAACATTTCTATGGCAGAACTTATACAATCTGCAAAGGATGCCGCAAGAAAACTTCATCACAAAGTGGAATTAAAGGCCCAACTATTTCAGGCTAAGGACCATCCTTATTCAACTCAGATACCAGAAACATTTTATCTTAAAGGAGCCATTTTAAAAATTGTTTAGAAATATTTTTTTTGGAATAAAATATCTAACATAATGATATGAGGAGCAAAAATGAATAAAACTGTTGTTGTGGCTGGTGGAGCAGGGTTTATAGGTTCACATTTATGTGAAAACCTTATTGAAAAAGGATACAGGGTAATATGCCTTGATAATTTAGGAACTGGTAGAATGTCAAATCTAAAAACAATTATTAAAAATAGAAATTTTAAATTTATTAAACATGATGTTCAAAAAACAATAAAAATAAAAGGTGCCGTGGATTATGTATTTCATTTGGCTTCATATGCTTCACCACCGTACTATCAGGCAAAGTCTATAGAAACCTTGCTTACAAATTCTTTAGGTACATATAATATACTTGAATTTTGTAGAGCAAAAAAGGCGCGTTATTTAATTACTTCTACTTCTGAAACATATGGAGATCCAAAAGAACACCCGCAAAAAGAAACTTACTGGGGAAATGTAAATCCAGTGGGTATAAGGTCTTGTTATGATGAAGCCAAAAGATTTGCTGAGGCTCTAACTATGGAATTTGTTAGAAAACATAAGGTAGATGCCAGAATAATTAGGATATTTAACACTTATGGACCACGGTTACAAAAAGATGATGGAAGAGTTATATCAAACTTTATTTGGCAGGCCCAGCATAATCTGGATTTGACTATATATGGGGATGGTTCTCAGACAAGAAGTTTTTGTTATGTTTCTGATCAAGTTAAAGGTTTAATTACGGCAATGCTTAAAGATGGATTAGCAGGAGAAGTTATTAACATAGGCAACCCAGATGAGTTTACGGTGAAGGAAGCAGCCGTAATAATAAAGGAAATGACGGGTTCAAAGTCAAAAATAGTGTATAAAAAATTACCTACTGATGATCCCACTCGCAGAAAACCTGATATAACAAAGGCAAAAAAACTGCTTGGTTGGGAACCAAGAATAAAACTTCGTGAAGGGTTAAGCCATACCATTAAATGGTTTGCTGATGGACAATAAGAAGATACAAAACTGGTTAATTGGTTTATTTCTTTTTATAACAGGATTAATTTTTTTTAATGGGGCACTTCAGCCAGGAAAAATATTATTTGGAACTGATTTTTTTACTATTTATTTACCATTCAAATTATTTGCTCAGGAAATGGCTGTAAAATATCACGATTTGCCACTTTGGATGCCACATTTGTTTTTTGGAATGCCACTGATAGGCTCTTCAAGTCTTTTATATTATTACCCGACTGATTTATTGTTTATGTTTTTACCTATTCCCCTGCAGTTTACCTACACTATTGATCTATTAATTCATCTGTTGGTTTCATTTCTTGGTATGTTTTTATTTTTGAGACAGTTTAGTATCAGAAGAGAGGCGGCTTTTTTCTCTGCTGTTGCTTTCACCATAAGTGGATTCATGCTTTCGTATATTTATGTTGGTCACTGGAATAATATTAAGGCAGGAGCACTTATACCATTTATATTTTATTTTACAGCAAGGGGTTTTGATAATAAAAAAATGCTTCCATTTTTAAATGCAGCAGTGCTTATGGCTTTGCAAATACTTGCAACTGGTATGCAGATCATGGCCTATACATATCTGGGAGTTCTTATGCTTGCTATTTACAAAATTTGGATAGAAGCCAGAAATAAAATTAATTATATAAAACCAATTGGATTGTTTATGTTGAGCACCTTGGCTATTATTATATATGCGTCCCTCCAGCTTATACCTTCTATTCCTTATACTGATTATTCTTGGAGAGGGAGTTTTACTTATAGTGATTTTGTTTCATGGTCATTTCACCCAATTGAAACACTGACATTTTTTCTTCCGCGATTTTTCGGTTTAAGGGCAGAAAACTATTATGGGTTTATGCCGTTTAATCTAACCACCTATTATTTTGGAATCATTTCATTTTTGCTTGTTCCTTTTGCTTTTGTAGATAAAAAACTCTCTTCTTTTGCTAAGTTTTTGACTTTTTCCTCTATATTATTTCTTATTCTTTCGTTTGGTGGTTTTACTCCAATATACAAGCTATTTTATTATATTCCAGTTTTTAATCAATTTAGAAATCCATCACGGTTCCTATATGTATTTACTTTTTTTATTATGGCACTGTCAGCAGTAGGACTTAATAATATATTTAATTTTGGACAGGCAAGTAAAAATACTATGTTAAAGATTCTGACTGGTATTTCAGTCATTATGGGAATTATATTTATTACCTTATCTATAATGTTTATTGGCAATAACTTAACACAGATAGTCAGTAGCTTATATATGACTATTAAGAAAACACAGATATCACCGCAAATATTAGGAAATATATTAGCTGGCATAAGACAGGATGTAGTATATTTTATTTTTGTGTCAGCAGCTGGTCTTGCTATTATTTATGCTTTTATTTCAAAAAAAATAAAGAATATTTTTCTCGTATCAATAATATTGGCATCTATTAACTTTGTGGATATGCATAGAATTGATAATAAATTTATTATTTATGAGGAATACAAAAATTATGTACCCGTTATTGATCCAGTAGCCATAGCAATAAAGCAGGATAAAGATATCTATAGGATGACAGATTTCTCGTTCTCTTGGTCGCCTAATAGAAATATATACTATGATATAGAAGGGTTAAAAGGGATACATGGTTTAATACCTAAATCATATTTAGCACTTGAGAAAGCAGGACTTTTCAATATTTTGGCTGCAGATAGTTATTTTAATATTAAGTATTTCTTAATGTCTGAGGACATAAATATACCAGGTTTATATAAGTTGTTAGATGGAAAGGTTAAAGTTTATAGTAACAAAGCTGTTTCTCCAAGAATCGTTTTTACTGATAAAATATTTAAGTATAATACAAATGAAGAGATATTAAATTACATGAAAAGTGGGACTTATGATTTTAAGGGAGTTTTGATAAAAGATGACATTGATTTGATGCCGTCACCAGATCTTTTATCATATAAGATAGGCATTCAATCATATACTCCTAATAGGATTAAGATGATTGTTGAAACAGAAAAAGATGGAATGTTGGTGGTAAAGAATTCTTACTATCCTGAGTGGAAAGCTAAAGTTGATAATAAATTAAATAAAATTTATAATGTAAATTATGCTTTTATGGGGATACCTTTAAAAACCGGAACGCATGACATAGAACTTTATTATTCAAAGGATGGGTTTTACTTAGGTTTACTTTTGACCTTAATTGGTATATTATTTTATGTGATAATATATTTTAGAGAAAGGAAAATACATAAAGGTGATAAATGAGAATACTTATAGTAATACCTACTTTTAATGAAAAAGATAATATAAAAAAACTTATTCCAATGATAATGAAAACTCTGCCTGCTGCTGACATACTTATTGTGGATGACAAATCTCCTGATGGTACTGGAGCAGCAGTAAAAGTAATAATGGAAAAAAATAAAAGAGTAAAGCTCATAGAAAGAGCAAAAAAACTCGGTTTGGGAACTGCTTATGTTGAAGGATTTAAGTATGCTTTAGCCAAAAAATATGACATTATATTTGAAATGGATGCTGATTTTTCTCATGATCCAAATTATCTACCTGTTTTTATAGAAACACTTAAAACCAATGATTTGGTAATAGGTTCAAGGTATATCAACGGACTATCAGTAGTTAACTGGCCGCTTAGGCGACTTGTGCTTTCAAAACTTGCGAACTTATATGCTAAAATAATAACAGGTCTTCCGCTTACTGATTTAACAAGTGGTTTTAAGTGTTATAAAAGTAGTGTTTTAAAAGCAATTGATCTCGATAAAATACATTCTGATGGTTATGCTTTTCAGATAGAAATGCACTATAAAGCATGGGAAAGATCATTCAAAATTAAAGAGATACCAATAATATTTGTTGACCGCCACTCAGGGTCTTCCAAAATGTCAAGAAAAGTGATTTTAGAAGCCGCGTGGATAGTATGGAAGTTAAAACTTAAGTTATGAGTTAATATATTTACTAATATATGGAGGCAAACATGGAAAAAACAGTATTGGTTACAGGTGGGGCGGGTTTTATTGGTTCAAATATGACAGATGCTTTATTAGATAGTGGTTATAAGGTTATTGTAGTTGATAATCTTTCCACTGGTCTTAAGGAAAATATTAATTCCAAAGCTCTCTTTATCAAAGGAGATGTTAGGAATCCAAAAGATTTGGACAAAGTATTTAAAAATAAAATAGATGCTATTTTTCACATAGCTGGTTGTGCTTCAACAATTAAATCATTTGATGACCCAGCAGCGGATCTCAATACAAATGTCTTGGGAACTATAAATATTATTAATTATGCGATAAAGTATAAAGTGAATAGGTTATTATATGCTTCTTCCATGACCTCGTATGGAGTACCTGATGCTATACCAGTAAAAGAAACAATGGGCACCAGGCCGATTGCATATTATGGTATTACAAAATATGCAGGCGAGAGATATGTATTAGCCACAGGTTTAAGAACAGATATGGGGTTTAAATTAAATACTACTGCTTTTAGAATGTTTAATGTATATGGGCGCAGACAGTCGCTGACTAATCCTTATCAGGGAGTTGTTTCAATATTTATAGGTAATGTACTGCGTGGTGAAGCAGTTACAGTATTTGGTGATGGTTTACAATCTCGTGACTATGTGCACATTAGTGATGTTGCAAAAGCTTGGATTGGTGCCATAGATAATAAAAAATCTTTTAATGAAGTATTTAATTTAGGTTCTGGTATAAGGGTATCGGTTAATCAATTAATAGACATTACTTTGAAAAGTTTTGGAAAAACCAGAAAAACAAATAAAGTAATTTATAAAACTGCACGGCCTGGCGATCAGAGGCACATGCAAGCGGATATATCAAAAACTGCCAAATTGTTGAAATGGAAACCAATGATACAATTTAAAGACGGACTGAGAGATGTTATTAACTGGGCTAAGGAAACAAAATAGACAGGAGACAATACATGGTTGTAGAACGCGATATAGTTTCAAATTATGAGAGATGGTTTTTGTCACCTGCAGGGATGTACACAGATGACAAAGAAAAAGAATTGCTTATTAATAGTATTCGTTTTAAAAGAAGTGAGCGTGTATTAGAAATAGGCTGCGGCACAGGAAGAAACCTTGAATATTTGTGTGATTTAGGTCTTGAAGCAGTAGGAGTAGAACCAGTTGAAGAACTTATAAAAAAAGCTCGACAGAAATCCACTATAAAAAATGAACAGCTTATTAGGTGTCCGTATGAAAAATTGCCTCTTGGAAACGGTTCTTTTGATAATGTTATATTTATGAACACTTTTGGATTTGCGTTTGATAAAAAAGCCGCTTTAAAAGAAGCTTTTCGGGTAGCAGCAAAAAAAGTGGCAATAGGTTTTCTGAATAAAAACTCTCTTTCAAAAATATTTAAAGTGAGAGAGCGTAGGGCTGTTTATAATGATTCGGCACCTTTATCAGGGACTGAAATAACAACCATAATAAAGGAAGCTTTGGGAGTTAAGGATATCAGTTATAAATATACTGTAAAATATACGCTTTATATGCCTATTACGGTTGGTTATTTATTTCCATTTGCGGATGATGTATTAGAAAAGATAAATCTTCCTTTAGGTGATTTTGGAATGGTAGTCATAACTAAAAAATAGAAGGTGCATTTTAGGAGGTATATTTTGGCAGCTATAGGTTATATGTTTACTGGCGCTGGATATCAGTATGTGAGCCTCGGCAAAAAAGCATATGATTCATCTTGGATTATGAGGCAGTACTACGATAAAGTAGAAAAAAAATATAGTGATTTTAAGATAAATAAACTCTCATTTTTAGGACCTGTGGAAGAGCTTATGCTTGAAGAAAATGGAATCATAATAAATGCTGTTTATCAGAGAGGTATTTTTGATATTTTAAAAGATTACAAAGTTATGCCTGAACAAATGTTTGGGTATAAAGCTGGAGAGCTAATGGCTCTTGTGTGTTCCGAAGCAATATCTTTTGATAATGCCATTGATTTTCTTTTTGTTAAAAAACAAATGATTAGTGATGAAGTGGGTAAAGGTTTTTTTCAACATTTGCTCATAAATACTGTGCAGGTAATGCAGGTTGAAAAGGTTATCTCAGAGTTGAAAAACACAGTTAAGGCAGAAATAGTATCATACAATGGAAAAGATTCTACCATTATAGTTTGTGAGACTAAGGATAAGGATAAATTAACTGAATTATTTAAAAAATTAAACGGATCAGTTATTAATATACCACATGAAGAGTCGGCTTGTTTTTCTATATTAAAGCCAATAGCAGATAGATTAAAGGAAGTTTTTAAAAAAATACCTATGGACAAACCAAAGCAGCGTATAATTTGCCAAACAACAGGAAATTATTATGATAATGTACAGGAAATCAAAGAGAAGTTTACTGATTATATTTTCAAACCTTCACGAATAGATTTAAGTTTGGAAACTATGTTAAAAAATGCAGTTAATACATTTGTAGAAATAGGGCCAGGGACATTTTTATCACGCATGTCAAGAAAGCGTGATAGCGGAAAACGCTCGCTTAATACAAATGATTTAGGCGAACTTTCGAAGACGGTGAAACTCGCCAATTAATGAAGAGAGGTATTAATGGACTTACTTACAATGATTCTTATTTCAATTGGACTTGCTATGGATTGTTTTGCGGTAGCAATATCAGCAGGCACAACGGGAAAGGGTTTTAAGTTAAATAATCTTTTATCTATGGGTTTATTATTTGGTATTTTCCAGTCACTCATGACTTTATTTGGGTGGTTGGCTGGAAATAGTTTTATAGCACTGATAAAAAACTTTGATCATTGGATTGCCTTTGGTTTGCTTGTACTAATAGGAACTAAAATGTTAAAAGAGGGTTTAGAAAAAAACAGTGAGGGAAAAAGTGATTATACTACTGGAAAAGCACTCATATGGTTGTCTTTTGCAACGAGCATAGATGCACTGGCAGTGGGTGTAAGTTTTTCTGTAATGAAATATGATATGTTAATACCAGTTGTTTTAATTGGATCGGTTTCATTTGCATTTACGCTTTTAGGTGGGGCAATTGGTAAAAAAGTAGGTCAAATGTTTGGTAGGCGTGCTGAAATTCTTGGAGGGTTGATTTTGATAGGAATAGGTGTTAAGATATTAATTGAGCATTTGAAAATATTTTAAGTTTTTGTAATGAACAACAAGGCTCAAATAATTTGAAAGGGTAAATAATGAATAATGACAGGGATAAAGTTAGGAAATTCATACAGGAAAATAATTTACCTGATATTAAAAAGGTAAAAGAATATTTAAATAAGAATCCTATGGCTTCGGTTATGGATGTCTCTTTAAAAACAGGCGTATCTACAGTTACTATTATGTCATTAGTTCACTCTGGCGTGCTAAAACTAAAATCAATTAAACAATAATATTATATTCAATTTTGTAAGGAGAGCGGACATTGCCGCTCTTTTTCTTTTATTGACAAAAGCCAAAACACTTATATAATCATTCAAGTTATATTTTCAAAAAAATATTTAATCTACTTAAAATACTCATACAAGAAAAAGGAAATCATGGATATAAAAAAAATAATGAATAAAGAACAATACGAAGCTGTGTGCCATAAAGATGGTCCTATACTGATACTTGCTGGTGCAGGTAGTGGCAAAACCAGGGTAATTACTTATCGCATAGCAAACTTACTTAAAGAACATAGTGTAAAACCTGAAAATATTCTTGCTGTTACATTTACCAATAAGGCCGCTCAGGAAATGAAGCTGCGTATCAAAAAAGCAGTGGGCAAAGAGGCAGACAAGATATTTATGTCAACTTTTCATTCTTTGGGATGTAGAATACTAAGGGCTCACGCAGAACGACTTGGTTATACAAAAAGTTTTTCCATATATGATGAGGATGACAGGGAAAGACTTATTAAGGAATGCATGCATGAGGTAAAAGTTTCAGATAAAGAAATGCGACCATATGAAATTATAAAACGCATATCCTCAATTAAAAACGAACTTTTATCCCCAAAACAGTTTGAAGATTTATATGCAGATGATTATGAATCCAAAGCCATAGCAAGGGTGTATGCTTTAAGCGAATTCAAGCTTGCTAAAAATAATGCTGTGGATTTTGATGATTTGATATCTAAACCAATTGAATTACTTAAGAAAAATCCAAGTATTCTCGAGGCCTATAGGGAAAAATTTAAATATATATTAATAGATGAGTATCAAGATATCAATAATTCTCAATACACACTCATATCAATGTTAGCTGAGAAATATAAAAATATTTGTGTTGTTGGAGATGACGACCAGTCAATATATCGTTTTCGCGGAGCAGACATAACCAATATATTGGAATTTGAAGAAGATTATAAGAATACTAAAGTAATAAGGTTGGAACAAAATTATCGTTCTACTAAAACTATACTAAAAGCTGCGCATGCTGTTATCAAAAATAATGAAGGAAGAAAAGGTAAAGAACTTTGGACAGAGAATGATATAGGTGAAAAAATAACATTTTATTATTTAGAGAATGAAGTTATGGAAGCAGAGACTGTGATAAAAGAAATATATAAAACTATCAATAATAATGATATAAAATTGAAAGATATAGCAGTGTTTTATAGAACTAATGCGCAGTCACGAGTTATTGAAGAACGGTTTATCAGAGCTGGTGTCAGATATAAGTTAATTGGTGGCCTGTCTTTTTATGGCAGAATGGAAATAAAAGATATGCTTGCATATTTGCGGGTTATTTCAAATCCCCGTGATGTTTTGTCAACAAAACGAATAATAAATGTTCCACCGCGTGGAATTAGTGATACTACAGTTGATAAGCTCGAAGCTTTTGCTTTTCAACATAATTTATCATTTTTTGAGGCTATGGAAAAATCAGATGCAATGGTGGATGTGAAAGGTGCTGCAAAAACTGCATTGAAAAGTTTTCATGATTTTATGATGTCAATGAATAAACATAAAGATACTATTAGGTTAAAAGAAATAATGGCAAGGATATTAACGGAGACAGGTTACATAAGCCATTGGGAAAGCGATCATACTCCTAAGGCAAAAGAAAGAATTGAGAATGTAAAGGAACTTGTCTCAGCTATGGCAGAATATGAAGACGAAAAAAAGGACGCAACTTTAGATGACTTTCTTCAGCAGGTGGCTCTAATGTCTCAAGTGGACAAACTTGATGAAAATGAAGAGGCCGTCACACTCATGACTATACATAGTGCAAAAGGTCTTGAATTTGACCTTGTATTTTTGACAGGTATGGACGAAGGTATATTTCCACACAGAAATTCCATAGATGAACCAGGTGGGATAGAAGAAGAACGCAGGTTGGCGTATGTGGCTATAACAAGGGCGAGAAAAAAATTATATATAATGAGTGCAGTATCTCGTAAGCAGTTTGGAGAAACAAATAGGGCGAAAATATCAAGATTTGTAGATGAGATACCTGAGGATATTTTAGAACGCAAAGGTAGATTGCCTGTAAAACAAACGCATGAAAAATATTATGGAAATGGCCCAGATGACGAGACGCTGGTTTCTAATCAAAATACAGACTCGACAATTATTTATGATGATGAACCGGCAGAAGCACAATATATACCAGGCCAAAAAGTAAAACACAAAAAATATGGACAAGGTACCATATTGAAGGCGGAACTACGCGGAGATGATGTATATGTCACGATTTTATTCCGTCATGATGGAAAAAAACTTTTGTCAGCAAAATTAGCAAACCTGGAAAAATTATAGTTCATTAGTTTTTCAATTGTATTAAAAAAAAATAATAAATTATACTTCACTTGAATTTTTTATAGGTTAATACTTACATATATGGACATTTACAACTTGCAAGCAGGAAGTGAGCAGTGTATAATCAATATATTATCGATTGATTTATTACATAGGGGATAGTTCAAACCTCGTTTATTAGGAGTCAAAATGAAAGAAAATCAGTATCTGCTTACAAGAAAAAAACTTGAAGAGTTTGAAGAAAATACTCTTGCCAATTATGCCATGAAAAGCTCACAGACCAAAGGGCGTACCTATAAAGAAGAAGAACACCCATTTCGATCAGTATATCAGAGAGATAGGGATAGAATAATACACTCCACTGCTTTTAGAAGGCTTGAATATAAAACGCAGGTATTTGTAAATCTTGAAGGCGATTATTACCGGACGAGGTTAACTCACACAAGTGAAGTAGCACAGATTGCGAGAAGTGTAGCAAAAACGCTTCGTTTGAATGAAGAATTAACTGAGTCAATCGCACTTGCACATGATATTGGACATACCCCGTTTGGACACTCTGGAGAAACGGTATTAAATAGATTAATGAAAGAAGATGGCGGATTTGAGCATAATAAGCAGAGCTTGAGAGTCCTACATGAATTAGAACAAAAATATCCTGATTTTGATGGTATAAACCTTACATGGGAAACAAAAGAAGGAATAATAAAACATTCTACAGAGTATGATAATCCAGCATGTAAAGATTATGATCCACACCTATCTCCAACTATGGAAGCACAAATAGTAAACTTAGCAGATGAGATAGCTTATAACTCACATGATATGGATGACGGAATTACATCAGGAATACTAAGTGTGGAAATGTTAAAAGAAACAGTAATCTGGGGAAAAATAGAAAAGACTTTAGATAAGAATAAATTTGATAGCCTTCCACTTGATATGAAAAAATATAATATATGTAGAGCTTTAATAAACCTTCAAATTACAAACTTAGTTGAAAATACCTTATCAAATATAAAAAAATATGAGATAGATTCTGTTGAAAAAGTGAGAGCTCATAAAAAAAGTTTAGTTGAGTTTGATGATGATATGGTAAAAACACACAAAAATTTAAAGGAGTTTTTGTATAAAAATTTTTACAAGCACTACAAGGTTATAAGAATGGAATATAAGGCAGAAAAAATAATAGAAGAACTATTTATGATATATGACAAGCGTGGTTCTGTAATTGACAAAAGAGGAGTTGAGTCGTCCATACTTCCACCTGAAGCCAGAAAAAGGCTTGGAAAAGATTCTATAAGACGCGTCATTTGCGATTATATTGCTGGTATGACGGACAGGTTTATACTTGAAGAATATAAAAAACTATTTGATCCTTATGAAAAAGTTTAGCGTATTGTAATAGCTTTTGGAAAAATGATTTGATGTGGTAATAAAAGGAGAAAGTTTGTTGAAAGATAAAAAAAATAAAATAAGGTTTTTTCTTGCGCAGCTGAATATAACCGTTGGAGATATAAGCGGCAATAAAAATCTTATTATACACAAAATAAAAGAAGCTTCGCGCGCTGGAGCGGATATAATAATATTTCCAGAAATGACGATTACGGGGTATCCCCCTGAAGATCTTCTGCATAAAAAAAGGTTCGTTGATAGCAATTTAAAGGCACTTAAGGAAATAGCTTATGAAACAAGGGGTATTACAGCCGTAGTGGGGTATGTTAATTCAAAAAAAGATGGTCTATATAATTCTGCAGCTGTATTGGCAGATGGTAAAATACTGGCATCTTATGACAAGATAAATCTTCCTAATTATGGTGTCTTTGATGAAAAAAGATATTTTAAGGCAGGTAATAAAGGACTTATTTTCAAGGTGAAAGGTACCAATATGGGACTTTCTATATGCGAGGATTTATGGCAGCCATGTGCTGTTCTTGAAAAGCAAAAAAGGAAAATGGATTTTTTGATAAATATGAGCGCTTCTCCTTATCATATGGAAAAATGGAAAGAAAGGACAGATGTTTTTAAAAAACAAGCTAAAAAATATGGGGTTATTATTGTTTATTGTAATTTAGTAGGCGGACAGGATGAACTTGTATTTGATGGTCATAGTCTCGTTATAAATGAAAAAGGTTCTATACTATTACACGGATCGCAGTTTAAGGAAAAAGATATGGTTTTTGAACTTCCTTCAAACAATAAGATAAAAAAAGAGAAGCTGCAAGTTAGTGTGGAAAAAACAAAAATATTACAACCAGAAAAATATGAACCTTTTTCTTTGGAAGAGGAAGTGTATGAAGCATTAGTTATGGGTACGCATGATTATGTGAAAAAGAATGGTTTCAAAAAGGTGGTATTGGGTTTGAGCGGTGGAATTGATTCAGCACTTGTGGCTGTTATAGCGGCAGATGCTTTAGGGGCAGAAAATGTAAATCTCGTTTTTATGCCGTCTAAGTTTTCTTCAGTGGAATCTCATGATGATGCTGAACAATTATCAAATAATCTTAAAATTAAAATGAAAAATATAGACATACAGGAAACTGTGGACACACTGCTTGGACACTTAAAACATGAGTTCAAAAACACCAAAACAGATACTACGGAAGAAAATCTTCAGGCAAGAATACGCGGAAATATAAATATGGCTTTATCTAATAAATTTAACTGGCTTGTACTAACAACTGGGAATAAAAGTGAAATGTCAACTGGCTATGCTACTTTATACGGAGATATGGCAGGTGGATTTGCGGTTATAAAGGATGTTCCTAAAACACTTGTTTATAGAATATCAAAAATGATAAATAATAAAGCAGGAAAGCAACTTATTCCAGAAAATATAATAAATAAAGCCCCAACAGCGGAGCTTA
Organism: bacterium; assembly: GCA_037138355.1. GTDB lineage: Bacteria > Oederibacteriota > PGYV01 > PGYV01 > Palsa-1178 > PALSA-1178. The sequence continues at coordinate 50,552 of JBAXIL010000003.1, read as the reverse complement.
AATTTAATCAAAAAGATTCTGATTCATTACCGGAATACGAAGTGTTAGATAAAATAATTGAAGATTATGTGGAAAATGATAAGACTTATGGTGATTTAAAAGGAAAATATGATGATGAGATTCTTCGTAGAGTTATACGCTTGATTGATATTAACGAATATAAGAGAAGACAAGCCCCTCCAGGTATAAAGATTACACCAAAAGCTTTTGGTAGAGATAGAAGAATGCCAATAACAAATAAATATAGGGAATAAATAAAATTTTAAAAGAGGAATTAAATGAGTACTGAAAATTATGAAGGAATGGCTGAAAAAGTAAAAAAAGAAAAAGAAAAAATAATAATGCTTTCAGTAATTTCAAATATAGTTTTAGTTATTTTAAAGCTTGTAGTAGGACTATTAACAGGTTTAGTTAGTGTTGTGGCAGAAGCGCTTCATTCGGCAAATGATCTCCTCGCGTCATTGATTGCTTATTTTGGAGTAAAGGGTTCCTTACGTCCTCCGGACAGAGAACATCCATATGGACATGGTAAAGTAGAAATTATAACTGGTTGGATAGAAAATGTGCTCATTCTTATTATAGGTGTAGGAATTGTACACGAAGGTTATAGAAAATTTATGAAAGGGACACACGCAGAAATCATTATTCCAGGTATTATTGTGATGTTGATATCTGGTGTAGTAAATTTGTTTGTTTCTAATTATCTTATAAAAAAAGGTAAAGAGCTTCGTTCAGTGGGTATAGAGGTAGATGGAGAACATTTGCGTGCGGATGTGGTTACATCTTTTGGTATAGCAGGTGCACTTATTATTATGCAGTTTACGAAAATTTGGCAGATAGATCCGATTGGTGCCATATTTGTTGGAGTTTGGGTAATTGGTATATTTATAAGGTTGTCTTACAAACTTACGCACCAGATAATTGATAAAGGTTTAAATGAAAATGAACTTATTAAAATATATGAAATGTTGGCATGTTTTACTGAGGTTAGGGATTACCATAAGATTAGAACTCGGCAGAGTGGTTCAACCATATTTGTGGATATGCATGTTAAAGTAGATAGAAATATGACAGTAGAAGCCTCACATGAACTTACAAAAAAAATAGAAACAAAGATTGCTGAATTATATGGGGAAGTGAATGTTTTAATTCACATTGAACCTTTTTATAAACATTAATTTTACTAAAACTAATTTTTAAAATCAATAATTAGTAATTTTAGCATTGGCAAGATATTTTAATACATTCTTCCTACTAATAAAACACGAACCCAAGTGCGACAAATTTGCAGAAGCAGCTGAGGCAGCCCATTTACATGAGTTTTTTACGCTATATCCTTTTGATAATCCATAAACTAAACCTGCCGAAAAAGCATCACCAGAACCAACAGGAGATATAATTTTTTTAACTTTTATGGCTGGATAAAAATAAAAACTTCCATTATCAAACACAAGCGAACCCTTTTTATCCATAGTTACTATAATTATGGGTACCTTATATTTTATTGAAAGTGCTGATACAAATTTTTTAATTTTGGATGGATTTGTTAGTTTTACATGAAAAGCTGATTCAAGCTCACTTAGATTCTGTTTTATTATTTTAGGGGATGCTTTTATACCATGAAATAGATATTTGGCCGAAGTGTCAAGTATGGAGATACAATTTTTATCTACCACTTTTAAGGCTGTTTCATAAAAGTTTGATGGCAATGATAAGGGTAAACTGCCTGAAAAGATAATGTGTGAAGCTTTAATTGATAGTGTTTTAAGTTGTTGTAAAAATATGTCTATTTCTTTTTTTGTTATGTCTATGTCAGATTCGCTGTTTATTACCGTTTCTCTCGGGACATCCTTAGTTTCGGTTAAAAGAAGGCATATTCTATTTGAACCAGTACATGGGATATAAGACGAAGTAACGCCGTGGTGTTTAAGAAAATGTTCTGTTTCGCGAGAATCCCTAATACCTACAAATCCAATAGCGTGGGCAGTGGCACCGAGTTGTTTTAAGGCGCGGGCAACATTAGTTGCTTTACCACCGGGGTAGGTGTATATGGCTTTAGTTCGAGAAACAGAGCCAGGTTTTAGATTATTTACAGGGATTACAATGTCTATGGTGGAGTTTAAAGTAACTGCAAGAATCATTTAACAAAATAAACAATTATTATTGTGGTCAAGACAAAAAGAATTACATTTATCATTATTGGTAAATCTTTAAGAAGAATTGCTTCAGGACTTCCGCCCATATTTTTTTTGTGTATTAAATACAAATATCTGAAAATTCCGTATAATACAAAAGGTATGGTTAGCATAAGATAGCTATGTTTGACTGCTGTTGGAGAATAAAAGGTATAAAGCGAATAGGCAATAACTGTAGAAGCTGTAACTACTGATATCATTTCATCCAAAAGTGGTATGGAGTATTCTTCTAAAATTTTTCTGTGTTTGTGAGCATCTGGTATGGTGAGTTCGTTTCTTCTTTTTGCTAAAGCCAAAAAGAGTGCCAATAAAAGGGTACAAATTAATAACCAAGGTGATATGGAAACAGATAACACAAGGGCACCTGCAATCGCTCTTAAAACGAAACCTATAGATAATATGAAGACATCAACTATAACAATATGTTTTAAAAATAAAGTATAAAGTGTAGTCATAGTGAGATAGCATATAATTAGGATGAAAAAACTAAAGTTAAGAAAATAAGCACCAATTAAGGAAAATGACATTAAAAGAATGGCTAAGCTCAACGCAAAAATTTTATTAACTTTATTTGAGGCAATAGGTCTATTTCTCTTTTGGGGGTGAAGTCGGTCTGATTCGTAATCAGCTAAGTCGTTAAAGATATAAAGAGAGCTTGCCGCAAAACAAAGAAGAAAAAATCCTATAGTAACACTGCGAAAATAAATAGGATTAAAAAGATTGCTGGTAAAAACAAGGGCGGCGTAAATTAAAAGATTTTTTGTCCACTGTTTAACCCTGAGTAGGTCAAAAAGTACACCGATTGATTTCATAAAACTTATAAAACCAATCTTATATTATCAAGATAAAGTGTGATATCTTTTGGTTGGTTTATTGTATCCATATATATTGAAAATGATGTAATTGCAGATATACTTACTCTGGAATTTTTTACATCTTCTAAAATTATCTCAAGTTTGTTTCTTCCGTTTTTAAGAACTCTTTGTGTTAAATACTCATTTCCGTACATATCTACTAACTTTATGAAAATATCTGGTGCTGTCGGATCGGCTACATATATATCAATAGAAAATTTCTTATAATATTGCCAATCCGTTGTTTTTAGTTTTGTAAGAGTATTAATACCCATAGATAAGGAAGAAATCCATGTTTTGGCTTTAGCAGCCTGTGTTGTAGTGAGAAAATCTACAGGTACGGAAAAAACCGCTTTAGCTGAGAACTTACCTTGCGAAGCATATTTCTTTATTTGTTCTAAATTAACATATCCGTTTGTGTCTAAGTTAAAGTCACCTATGGAGAGTTCAGATTGTAATGTTTCAAAGCTATTTAATAGAGCTGCATCTTTTCTTGCTCTTTTTACATCTGTACCACAACCTGAGATTAAGAATAGGGAAGATAGCAACAATACACCAAATAAGCTCAAAAAAGTAGTTTTTTTCAAAATTTTCCTCCATGAAATTATGTTGTAAAATCAAATTATTCTAACAAGGATTAATGGGTATGTCAAGAATTAAAGGTGTTTATGGCGTTTTTTAGCTTTTTTTAAAGATATAATGTTTTATTATTCAAGAAAGCATCTTAAACAAAGATAATTAATTCTATTTTTACATTTTGATAAGCATTGCTGCATATCAATAGAGTTGAAATATGATTGGTGAATAATGCGGAAAAAATCCAAAGTAAATGGAACTTTAAGGTATTTGCAATCGTCTAATTGCTGTTGTTTAAATAAAATACAATTTCAGGAGGTATATTGTGAAAAAAGCAATGATAATAGCAATTTTGCTTGCAATTATTACAGTTGCATATGCACAAATACAACCTGAAATAGTTAATCAATATCATAAAACAGATATTTTGACTGGCATTTCACAAGAAACTATTACAAATTCTGGATTCAAACAAGCAATACATAAGAAACATAATCATAGACATTCAACTAATTCCAGGAGTATTGTATCGTTTACAGCTGAAGAAAATAATAAGTTTGGATTTGAAAATAATACGTTTATTCACAGAACTGATTTTAAATATGAAACTGCACCTGCATATTCAAGTGTAAATACAGATGCTATTTATAAAACAAAGGTAAATCTTACTATAATTAGAACCCGTAAATAAACATCCCCTGTTTTATTTTCCCCCTCTATCTTGATAATTACATTTATTATATTTTTATATTAAAAAAAATGAAGGAGGATTTTATGAAAAAAGTATTTATTTTAGTTTTAGCGTTTGCGTTTGCAACTACAATGATTTTTGCTGCGGAGAGCAAACCAGTTGAGAATACTGCAGGAGTAGATTCAACAACTGCTGTAGTCACTGCTCCAGTAAAAGTAAAGAAAACAAAGAGTAAAAAAAGAAATCATCACAAAAAGAAAGCAGCTTTGCACAAAGTAGCAACGACAGTAGCACAGTAATAAAATAAAAAAACTGCGCAATAGAAAGACAAAAAAACTCAGGAGGAACAGCATGAAAAAGTTCGTAGTAATCGTTATGGCATTGGCATTAGCTTCAACAATGGTATTTGCAGCAGAAACAAAAGTAGCAGCAGTAACAACAGCAGTGGTACCAGTATCAACAACAGAAACAGCTAAAGTAGTAAAAGTAAAAAAAGTAAGAAAAGCAAAGAAAGCAAAAGCAGCAGTAGTAGCAACAGTAGTAGTAACACCAGTTGCAGCAAAGTAATTTACTTTAAGATATTTCAAAACAGGCACACCGGACCGTAGTAATACGGGTCATAGCGCAGGGTGTGCCTGTTTTTTTTGTTCAAAATAGGCCTTAAAACATTTTTTGTGTTATAATCAATTAAATAGAAATATGGTCATGTATATGGTAAAAAATGGAGGAAGTACATAAATGAAAAAAACAAAGATTATAGCGACACTCGGACCTGCTACTGCTGGGTATTTAAAAATTGTTGCGTTGATTAAGGCTGGAGTAAATGTTTTCCGGCTTAATTTTTCACATGGGGATATGAATTTCTTCGACAAGGTGATTAAAAATATAAAAAAAGCCAGAGAAAATAGTGGCGAAGCAGTGGCTATAATGCAGGACTTGCAAGGACCTAAAATAAGGACTATCGCTATGGAAAACATAGTAACTGTAAAAAAGGGTGAAATCATTACTATATGTAATGAAAAGCACTTTACGGACGATAGCAATAAAACTATAGCAATTGATATAAAAAATTTATACAAACACATAACTGTCGGACAAAAAATAATGATAAATGATGGATTAGTAGAGCTTAAGGTAAATAAAATAAAAAATGATAAAATATTATGTTTGGTAATTGCTGGTGGTGATATAGCTGGAAGAAAGGGCGTCAATCTTCCTGGCGCAAAATTGCCTGTTAACTCTCTAACAAAGCGGGACAGTGTTAATTTAAAATACGGACTTAAAAATAAAGTTGATATAGTGTGCTTGTCATTTGTTCGTTCTGCTGATGATATGACTGCACTAAAGAAAATAATTTTAAAACATAAAAATTGTTCTCCTTTGGTAATAGCCAAGATAGAAAAACCTGAAGCTGTTAAAGATATAGATGCTATTTTAAAGGTTTCAGATGGGATTATGGTAGCACGCGGTGACTTGGCTGTAGAAGCTGGTTATATGAATGTACCTCAAATGCAGAAAAAAATGATTTTAAAAGCTAATGAAACAGGAAAACTTGTAATAGTCGCCACTCAAATGTTAGAATCAATGACAAATAATCCCTATCCTGAAAGAGCGGAAGTTACTGACGTATATAATGCAGTTTTAGACGGAGCTGATACTCTTATGTTGTCTGGAGAAACATCTATAGGAAAGTATCCTGAAAAAACAGTTAAGAGTATGTCTGAAATAATAAAAAAAGCAGAAGCAGATATGATAAAAAATAGAAAACCTGATTTAAATATTATGATAAAAGAAAATAAAAGTGAAAATGCTTTGTCGTATGCAGCGGCGTGTATGCCGAGAGTTCTGAAAAATTGCGGAATTGCAATAAAAACAAAAGAACTTCATGACATAACTTATATGTCTGATTATAGACCTGAAAAACCAGTTATAGCTATAACGGAAAAGAGAAATCTCTACTATCAAATGGCAATCTATCATGGTATTTATCCGGTGTATATTAAAAATCCTGATGCTGAAAAAACGGCACTTTTTTTAAATAGAAAATATAAAAATTTTAAGACAATTGTTTATGTAGATTATCATTCAGGGAAAAGAGTAGAAGGAAAGATAACATTAATTGATGTTAAATAAAAAAATCAATCTATTATAATTGCTCTCCCGCCTTCTTTTGATTCTCCATGAACATGGTGAACGGCCTTGCTTGGAAGAAAAATTGCCATAGGTATGGCTAAGGCAACGATAATACCGCCTATAATAAAAGCATCTTGAAATGACATGACCATAGCGGCTTTTGTCATTGTTTTTACAATGGCGATTTTTGCTGCAGTCATGGATTGTGAATATGAAAATCCCATGGTGTGTACATGTTGCATTATTTTTGAAGCTGCTTCTATAAAAGCAGGGTTAGTACTTTTTGCTGATTCGCTTACTATGCTTATATGATAATGTGCGCGGTTGGAAAGAGCAGTAGCGAAAAAGGCAATACCTATAGATCCACCTACTTGCTGTATAATATTCATTAGTGAAGATGCCATACCTGCTTTTCTTGAAGGCACGGAATTCATGGCAGCTGTAGTAATAGGAGCCATTAAAAGAGCCATACCAAAACTTCTGATTAACATAGGATTTATTAAATCCCATAGGCTGGTATTGACATCAATGGTTTTATAGACAATTAAACTATATGCCATGAGGACTAAACCAATAAGTGAAGGTATTTTTGGCCCAACTTTGTCTGCCATACGGCCTACAAAAGGAAGGACAAAGGCCATAAGTAGGGAACTTGGAAGCATAATAAGTCCACTTTGCAATTCATTGTAGCCCATTTGCTGTTGCAAAAATAAAGGAATTAAAAATACACCCCCAAATAAACCTATAGATCTGACAACAGCTATTATTGCCGCTATGGAAAATACAGGGGATTTGAAAAGTGATAAATCAACAATTCCGTGACCTTCTTTTAAATGCAGTTCTACAAGCATAAATCCAACAAAACTGGTTATGGCTAATATAAAACATGAAATAATAAAAACAGATAGCCAACCTTCTTTTTCGCCTTTTGACATGCCTAAAAGAAACGATACAAGAAATATTGTAAGAAAAGCAAAACCCCAAAAATCAAATGATTTTTTTATTTTGGAAAGAAGATTATCTTTTAATAACATTTCAGCTGCCATCATAACAGCAATTATTCCTATAGGAAGGTTGACAAGAAATATAGAACGCCAGCCGAAAGAGTGTGTTAGATAACCTCCGAGAGTAGGTCCTATCGCAGGACCAACTATAATGCCCATGCCCCAAAAACCCATGGCTTTTCCTCTTTCTTTAAGTGGAAAAACTTCAAAAAGCATAGCCATACCAGTGGGCATTATGGCACCACCGCCTATAGCCTGTAAGATTCTGGCTGTAATGAGAGATGGAAGATTCCATGCCATACCGCACAATAGGGAACCCACAGTAAATAAAATAAGAGAACTGATTAGAATATTTTTGTAACCAATTCTTTCTCTGAGCCAACCCGTTAATGGCATAAGCGCTGCAAAAGCGAGCATATAACCAGTCATAATCCATTCTATGTCTTCTAAGTTTGATCCAAAATCTGACATGATTGCTGGGATAGAAACATTTACGATGGATGAGTCAAGGGTCGCCATCATTGTGCCTATCATTATAATGGCCAGTACTTTCCATTTATAGCCAGGAGGAAAAGTTTCGTGTAGATTACGATCCATTATTCACCTTTTATTTTTTTGCATAAGTAAAAAAAACTATCTTACTTTTATTTTAATTTCAACGGACTGTCCAACTCTTAAGTTTTTTGTATGGTTTGGTTCAAGTTCTATTTTGATAGGGATGCGTTGTTCAACTTTTACAAAATTACCAGAAGCATTATCAGATGGAATCAAAGCAAAAACAGAAGCAGCTGCTCTGCGTACATCTACAACTTTACCTTTTAATTTACCACCTTCATCTATTTTAATAAAAACCACTTGTCCATTTTTTACAACCCCAACTGATTTTTCAAGTATGTTTGCTGAAATACTTGCATGTTCTATGTCTGCTACCATAAATGCAGTTTGATTGCTTTCAAGAATATTGCCTTCTTGAGCTGACTTTTGAACAACTATACCGGAAACAGGACTTTTTATGTAAGTTCTATCAAGCGCTATTTCTGCAAGCTTTAAGTCTGCTTGTGTTATGGTATTCATTTGAATGGTTTTATCCACAGATTGTTGGCTTAAACCTTGTTGTGAAGCAATGGCTTTTGTTCTTTTTAAGTCAATTTTAGCAAAATGTGACGCAGCTTGCACTCTTGAAAGTTGGGCTTCTGCTGAGGCGTGGTCAAGCTCTGCCAGTATGGTACCGGCTTCAACTTTGTCGCCTTCTTTTACAAAAACTTTTATAATTTGCCCAGTAGTACCGAGATTGGCAATTTTTATTGTATCGGCATCAATTCTGGCATCGTCGGTTGAAACAAAAGGCATTAAATAAATAAACCAAAATACAAAAATGGCTACAAATAAAGCTCCCATAATTTGGGCAGTTATTATTGTCCTTTTGTTTTTCCACCATGGTTGCTTAGCTACTTTTGGTTCATGGATCGTTTCGTGATGTTGCAAGTTTTTCTCAGTCATTTGTTCACCTCATTGATGTTATATTAAAATTAGTTATTTGATTGATTCTACAAGTTCTTCGAGAGCTTGTAATAATATCTTTGCTTTGCTGTGGCTTAATACTTTATCTATATCTTCAACCACAAGATTCCTAATAGCCATTTTTCCCTTTATATAACTTGGAGTGGCTTTTAACATAACTACTCGACGGTTATTTTCAGGCCTAATTCGTTTTAACATTTTTTTGTCCACGAGCTGGTCAACTATTCTTGAAACTGTGGATTTAGGAAGCTTCAGTCTTCCATTAAGTTCGTGCATTGTCATATCACCGGCTGAAGTTAATTCATACATTACCATGAATTGTGGCATACTATAACCCATATTCTGCGCTTTTGACATAAAGCGACTACGGAGAAGGGCATGGGCATCTCTTATTAAACCTATAATGCGACGAGAACTACTCACCTGTGATTTCATGTTTTTATGCTTTTTCACTTAAAACTCCTAAAACTATTATAATTGTTCCAAATGGAACTGTTCCAAGTTCAACAGTTATACCATTTATGTTTATAGTAGTCAAGTTATTAAAGTTTTAATGAAATGCAAGTGTTTATACTTCTTGTAATAAAAAATTATTAGTAGTATAATTTATTTATAGAAAAGGGAGTACTAAATGACCGAAAAGATTAAACAAAAACAGATTGAATTTGTAGAAAGTTTGAATTACCCCGCTAAGAACTTAAGGCCGCTTGCTAAGTGGCCTATTTCAGTTCCAAAAGACCCCCTTATAAATGATTTTACGCCTTTTAAAGGAAAAACCATATCCCCTAAGAATTTTTATTATGCACTTTTCTTTACTGCTTTTGATGTACGCGATTATGGACCTATTATTAAAAAATTTATGGGTATTTTTTCTCCTTTATCTATTAAGAAAGTATATCTTGAAACATATAGAGATGGTTACACGGTAGACATACCTGTAATAGAAGCTATGAAAGCCGAATTAATAGAAGAGGGATACGAAGTTTCTGGGGCTGTTACACCTACGCATTTTTCTGACAAAGTGAAAAATGAAACTCCAACAGCTTCAGGTTGTTTTTCTGATAAAGAAGCAAATAAAAAAATGAAGAAAGTTTTTGAAATAACAGCAGGTCTATTTGATGAGATAATAATAGATGATTGGTTTTTTACTTCTTGTGAATGTACTGAATGTAAAAAAGGTAAAGGAAAAAAGACATGGCAGGAGTATAGGTCTAAATTACTTTTTGATGTTTCAAAGAAATTTATTATTGAACCAGCAAAAAAAGTAAATCCAAATGTGAATATTATACTTAAGCTTCCTCAGTGGTATGAGCGTTTTTATGATCGTGGTTATGATCTCACAAAGCTTATTGATATATATGATGAGATAGGCGTTGGAACGGAAACCCGTGATTTTAAACAAGCAAGGTTTTTGCCTGCTTATGGTTCAATGTTCTTTAAATATATAAAACAAATTGCTCCAGGTAAGGTTAAAAAGGCATGGTTTGACATATACCAGTGCAATAAAGAAATATACACAGAACAAGCTTTTCAGTCTGTCTTGGGTGGAGCAGAAGAAATTATATTGTTCTGTGCAGGTATTATGCCTCAACCTATAATGAGACCTTTAGTAGAAGAACTTATAGAAAAAACTGATAAGATGGGACGCTTGTCATCTTTTGGAAAGATATTTACTATACCTATGATAAGAGAAGCAAATACTTATGGAGATGAACTGCTTGCACAATATTTTTTAATGGCAGGAATCCCTGCTTATCTTACGGATAAAAGAAATGTAAAGGAAAAGATAGTAATTCTAACAGCTCAGTCAGCACGCAAAGAAGATTTTCCAGCACTTTTTGCCTTCCTTATCAAAAATAGAAAAAATATTGTTTTAACTGTGGAAGCCGCTAAATGTTTAAAAAAATATTTTGAAATAGAAGAATTAGAAGACCACATACAGGTAGAGACCATAACTTTTCGCGGTGCGGAAGAAATGCTTGATGACAATATATTTATTAGTAGGGAAATACAAAATGGAAAGAGAATAGCGCTTGTTAATAATGCTTACTCATTAATTACTGGATATAAGATAAAAGGAAGCACGGTTTGGGTATTAAACCTTCCTTATACCACTGATGAATTGGACGGACATACAGGAGTAAAATTCTCCGCAAATTATCGTTATATATTGCATAGTCCTTTAATGATGAAAGCCTTGCGTGCGCCTTTTGAACCATACGCCAATCTAACATTATATGAAGCAATAAAGACATTTTATAAATATAAAGTCTGATCATAATACCTTAAATCTAAAACATACTCCCCAAAAGCAACATTTTGGCTTTATTTGCGTTATAGTTATAGGGACTTAAAGACAATTACTTGATTCAAATCACAGATGTTTCTTCTTTTATAGGATTAATACAATAAAACGAGGTGAATTGTGAAAAGGATACTGACTGGCTTACTATTATTTCTGAATGCTTCATTGCTTTTTGCTGTTGATGTAACAATTGATACATCAAAAGACAGAACAAAAATCTCTCCTTATATATACGGTGTCAATCAAGATATTGCGAGGGATACAAATTACACGGCGAGGCGTTTAGGTGGTAATAGAATGACTGGTTACAATTGGGAAAATAATGCTTCAAATGCTGGTAGTGATTGGCAGCAATCTTCTGATAATTATTTGGCAGATTGGGCAAATGTGACAGGTGATCAAGATAAAGCTGGTGCTGTATTGACTACATTTCACGATAAATCACTTACATTAAATGCGTATTCTATAATAACTCTACCTCTTGCTGGTTATGTGTCAAAAGATAAGAATGGACCTGTTGGAGTAAAAGAAATAGCACCATCTGACAGATGGGCAAAAGTAATATTTACTAAAGGAAAAGAATTATCATTAGAACCTGATAAAAATGATGGGTTTGTTTATGTAGATGAAGAAGTAAATTTTCTGGTGAATAAATACGGAAAAGCAGATACGTCAACAGGTGTTAAGGGTTATTCACTTGATAATGAACCTGATATTTGGTCCACCACACATCCAAGGTTGCACCAAAATAAAGTTGGGGCACAAGAGTATGTTCAGCTTTCTATTGATGCGGCAAGCGCTGTGAAAAAAATAGATCCAAGCGCCGAAATCTACGGACCAGCCTCATATGGTTTTAATGGATTCAGAACTTTTCAGGATGCTCCTGATTACATTAAACCTTATTATGTTTACGGTTGGTATCTGGCGTATTATTTAGAAAAGTTAAATGAAGCCTCAAAAGCAAAAGGAATGCGTTTGCTGGATGCGCTTGATGTTCACTGGTATCCAGAAGCTTCAACCAATGGAAAAAGAATAGTATTCACACAGGCCGCAGGTGTGGCGGAAGAAACAGCAGAGGCGAGAGTTCAAGCCCCGAGGTCTTTATGGGATCCAAATTATATTGAAACAAGTTGGATATGCGCGTCAGGACATTGTCCTATACGCTTAATTCCAAAGCTAAATGAAATGATTGATAAATATTATCCAGGAACCAAGCTTGCTTTTACGGAATATGAATATGGAGCAGGTTATCATCCATCGGGCGGTATTGCAGAGGCAGATGTATTGGGAATATTTGGTAAATATGGAGTGTATATGGCTAATTATTGGATGGCAGAACTTGGAGCATATACTTTGGCAGGTTTTAGATTATACAGAAATTATGACGGAAATAGCGGCAAGTATGGTGATACAAATATAAAAGCAGATACTTCTGATGTAGCAAAAATAACAACTTATGCTTCAATAGAAGGTAACGACGAAACAAATCTTCATATCATAATCATAAATAAAGATTTAATAAATACAACAATGGTTAGAATTGTAATCAAATCGGACCAAATATATCAAACAGGAAAGGCTTATGGCTTTGATAAGTTAAGTCAGGCTAAAATAACACGGAGACAGGATATAGACAAAATAATTAATAATACATTCACTTTAGAAATGCCAGCCTTATCTGCTTATCATGTGATATTGGCATCAAGTGGAGTTAAGAAAAAAATAGTAAAAGATAATATGTAAATAAAAAAGATGAGGTATTTATGAAGGTCATCATAGATGGTTATAATTTAATGTACAGAATGGAAGTGACAGGTACTTTAGAACAAAAGCGTGAAAAATTACTTGAGGCTTTAGCTGAATTTTTAACAGTCAATCCTGCTGATATGATAGTTGTCTTTGATGGCAAAAATAATCCTTCCAAACAACGCGGTAAAGAAGTCAAACATGGAATAAAAATATTTTATTCGGCACAGGGTGAAACGGCGGATGAGTATATAATGGAAATGATTGAAAAGCGGACAGGTAAAGCAAAGACACATCTTATAGTTTCATCAGATAGAGAGATAACCAATTTTGCAACAAAACACTTTATGAAAATTATGACAAGTGATAAATTTATGGAATACTTCGAATAAGGATAATCTTTTAAACCTATATATATAGCCAATATCTGGTTATATGGAATTGGGCAAAAAAATATTAATAAAAACTTGACAAATAAACATTTTTTGTTTATATTAAGGATACCTAACTATTAGGAATATAAATTATTCGAGGTTTGAACTATGGAAGAAACGATGAAACAAATTACAGAATGTATTGAAACATTATCAGGTTTTATGAGAAATCAAAAAAATACGCACTTTATGAAAAGTGGCGTAAAAGATCTTACCTTGTCCCAGCTTGATCTTATGGCTTATCTTTATAAGCATAAAAAAGTAAAAATGAGTGATTTGGCAAAACATGCTGGAGTCAAATTACCGTCTATGACAGAAACAGTCAATAAACTTGTTTCTTTTGGTGTATTAAAAAGGGAACATAATGAGTCGGATAGGCGCACGGTGTGGGTACATGTGACTAAAAATGTGGAGCAAATGGTCTGCAGTCATATAGAAACAAAGAAAAAACAGTTTGTTGAGATTTTAGGGGTTTTGTCGAATCAGGAGAAAAAGCAGGCATTAAATATACTGAAGAAAATTCAGAAGAAAATGGAAAGGGAGTAAAAATGAAAAAAATATTAATTTTAGTTTTGTTTATGTTTTTAACAGTTTTGAGTCCACTTATGGCTGAAAAAATTATTTTCAGTGAGTTTGGAGTTTCCTACGCATCATTAATTACGCCGCGTACTCTGGAAAATAATAGTACTGGTTCTTATGATACGGCGGTCTTTGATGCTAAGTTAGGTGGCACTATTGCGAAGTGGGTGGACCTATATGCTGGAGCAGGTTTTCAGTTTTTTGTCGATAGGAGCAATTCTCAGGAATATTATACTTTTTATCCTGTCTTTGCAGGTATCAGGGTTAATATATGTCCAAATTTATTAGTTTACCCTGATATATGTTTTGAGTATGGTAGGGCATTTGCTAATAGACATAGTCAGTATGAAATAATTCCTGGATATAACGGTGATAGAGATAATACTTGGCTTGCTGATTATTATAATTTTGGATTTGGGCTTAATTGGAATGTGAATGACACATCAGTTTTGTCACTCAGGATTGAAAGACCAACTTATTCAAATCTAAATGTGTCTTATGGAGAATTACAGATTATTAAAACAGGCTTTGCCTGGAAAATATTATACTAATGGAGGAAAATACAATGCAATTAATTATGAAGAGAATTAACATTATTCTGTTTGTTGGCTTAATTTTAGCGAGTGGGATATTTGCTGCAAAAGCAACACCAAAAAAAGTAGTTGTAGTAAAACAAATACCGACAATTCAGGCGACTTTAGTTCCTGAAGTTGAAAGCACCCAAACAAAAACTGTTATGAGTTTTGATGATTGCTATAAAATGGCAGCTGAAAAGAATAGAGATTATAAAATAGCAGGGCTTGATAAGACTGCTGCAGAAGCTCAACTTTCAAAAGCCACAGGGTCTTTTGGACCAACCATTGTAATTGCTGGTGGTTATGAGCCATTCAGTAAATTAGCAAGTACATTGCTTCCTGCAAATTCTTTTGGACCTGGTTTTCCTGCATCAGATACAGCTTTAGCGCTTATGCCACAAAATTATTATTCAGCAAGAGTATCTTTGACACAACCGATCTTTACTTTTGGAAAAACATTTTTTGGAGTGAAAATGGCGGAAGAAAGTTATAATATTGCTCGGATAAACTATAAAAAGGCAGCAGAGAAATTAAATTTAGATGTTATTAATTCGTTTTATGGAGCCTTAATTGCTCAGGAAATGGCAAAAACAATGCAAGAAACATTAAAAAGTAATGAAGAATACTACAGAATAACTAAGACCAAATATGCTAATGGACAAGCATCAAACTTTGATGTTTTACAGGCGCAGGTTCAGTTTTCAAATTCTGTGCCAGATGCACAAAAAGCAGATGATGGAGCTAAGCTATCACTTCAAATGTTAAAAAATACCATAGGCATTCCACTTGATGAAAACATCAAATTATCGGGTGTGGCCGAATATAAAAAATTTGATTTTACATATAAAGATATGTTAAAACAGTTTAAGGAAAAAAATGATGACAAAGAGATAGTGGAATCAGTTGCAAACATAGCAAAGCTTAACAGAAATCTCCAAGCAGCTATGTTTTTGCCAAATATAGCATTGAATGCAAATTACAATTATTACTCAACGGAAAAAGCATTTCATACAGAAAGCGCATATTGGCAGAATTCATGGGATGTCACTATAGGTTTCCAGTGGACAGTATTTGATTCTTTTAAAAATGTTGCATCATTAAAAGAAGCAGAGGCAAATACTGAGAAAGCAGATCTTAACAAAGAAAATATTGACAATATGCTCGCTATACAGCTTGAGCAGCTTTACACTTCTCTTGAACAAAATAGACAGGTCATAGAAGCTGCAGATGATCTTATTAAAACTGCCCAGGAAGGTTATAGAATAGCAAAGGAGTCCTATAAAAATGGGCTTATACAGTCAGTGGATTTATTAAATGCAGAAAATGGTTTATTAAAAGCAAAAATGAATTATTTGAGTGCTATGTTTAATTATATTACAACTGCACAAAAACTTAAGGATTTTATAAATTAAAATAATTTGGAGGCAAAAAAATGAATAGGAACCTTGTAAAGAGAATTTTAATTTTGTTGGGCATTGTTATAGCTGCTCTTATTATTTATAGGATAGGGACTTCTGTAACAAATGGTTTAAAAAAGCAAAAAGAAGTAGTCTTTAATATTTCTGATGTGAAACTTGTAAAGCAAAATGTCCCACATGTACTTTCGGTTCAAGGAATACTTGAAGGAGATCCACAGGTGAAGGTATATCCTCAAGTGGCTGGAAAGTTTGCTAAAAATAATACAGTAGAAGGACAGATGGTTAAGCGTGGTGATATTATTGCTTACATAGACCGCGATATAGTAGGTGCCACTTTTGAACTGGCACCTGTGAAGGCTCCTGTGTCAGGTATGATTACAAAACTTTATTATATGGACAAGGGTGATACAGTATCTCCACAAATGCCTGTGGCTGAAGTGGCTAATGAAAATAAAATTAAGGTAGTTTTTAATCTTGGACAAGATGATTTATTAAAAGTTCAAAAAGGACAAAGTGCTCAGATATATTATGCCAATGACAAGACCATATCATTAAATGCAATTGTGGCTTCTGTTCCACCAGTTGTAGATAAGGATATTATGGCAGGGACGGTAGTAGCAAAAGCGGCTAATAAAGGAAAAATTTTAAAAATAGGAATGTCTGTAAATGTAGATATATTAACTGAAAATAAAGAAAGTTATGTTGTTCCAGAAAAAGCTGTTCTTTTAGGAGAAGATGGAGCATATGTTTATGTAAACAGAAATGGAAAAGCTTCTCAGGTAAAAGTAATTACAGGATTTAGAATTAATGACAATATTGAAGTAGATGGCTTATTAGCAGATGGCGACAATGTAATTACTGACGGAAATTTTAGGCTTTTTGAAGGGGCCATAGTAGATAACGGAAACTCAAAACAAAATTTAAAAATAAAAAACGGCAAATAAGCGGCGT
This sequence comes from bacterium, assembly GCA_037138355.1. Taxonomy (GTDB): domain Bacteria; phylum Oederibacteriota; class PGYV01; order PGYV01; family Palsa-1178; genus PALSA-1178. Next base: position 33,570 of record JBAXIL010000003.1, on the reverse strand, counting down.
TGCGGCAATATTTAAGCATCGCGGTTTCAAGCTAATAATAAGGAGATTGGTATGAATATAGCAGGATTAGCCATAAAAAAGCCTGTATTTGTTGTAATGATAGTTTTATCAATTATTACACTTGGTTGGCTCGGCTACTCAAGTCTTCCGTGGGATTTAATGCCAAATGTAGATTTTCCAACTGTGTCAGTTATAGTATATTATCCAGGAGCATCTGCTGAAGAAATGGAAACAATAGTAGCCAAACCGCTTGAAGATGCTTTTGCAACTCTTGAAGGATTGGATAAAGTAACGAGTTCTTGCAGGGAAGGTTTAGCAATGATAAATATTGCTTTTACGCTGGGCACAGATGTAAAATTTGCAGAAATAAAAGTGCGAGATAAAGTTGCATCAACAAAACCAATATTACCAACGGACATGTTAGAACCTATAATTCAAAAATTTAGTTTTTCTGATATTCCTATACAGTTTATGTCTCTTTCAGGAAAAAAACAATCATCAGATCTTCGTGAACTTCTCGAAGATGATATAAAACCACAGCTTGAAAGAATTCCAGGAGTTGCCTCTATAAATATATTTGGTGGACAGAAGAAAATAGTGAAGGTAGAAGTAAATAAAGCTTTATTGTTGGCAAAAGGTATTACTACAAGCCAGATAACTAATGCTATTAATGCAAGAAATCTTAATTATCCAGTTGGGACCGTGGAAGGAACAGAAAAAAATATTACGGTTAGGATAGTTGGAGAGTTTCAAAATGTTGATGATATTGCTAATATGCCACTTACATCTAATACGGGAAAAATGTTAAGGATTAAAGATATTGCAAAAGTATCTTTTACATTAGAAGACGAAACTGTAAAAGTAAGGGTTAATCAAGTTCCTGCAGTTATGTTTAGTGTCTTAAAACAGAGTGGCTCAAATTCCGTGAAAGTAGCGGCGGATGTTATGAAACAAGTTAAAGAAATACAAAAGACTTTGCCTTCAGATATTAAGCTTGCTTCAGCAGGCGATACAACTACCGGAATAAAAAGAAGTGTTGAGGGCATACTTGAAAATATAATAATTGGTGCCATACTTGCTATTCTTATAGTATGGCTCTTTTTAGGGAATTTTAGATCTGCAATTATTACTGCAGTGGCGCTTCCTAATTCTATAATAGGTTCCTTCTTTATTATGATGATAGCGGGTTTCTCAATAAATACTATAACCTTACTTTCTTTATCACTGGCAGTAGGTTTGCTTATAGATGATTCTATAGTTGTTCGAGAAAATATATTTAGGCATATAGAAGCGGGTATGAGCCCAAAAGAAGCGGCTGAAGTAGGTACGAACGAAGTATCTCTTGCTGTAATATCCACTACTTTGTCAATCATGGCAGTTTTTCTTCCTATATCTTTTCTTTCTGGGATTATCGGACAGTTCTTCAAACAATTTGGACTTACGGTAGCTTTTGCTTTGGCCATATCTCTTTTGGATGCTTTCACAACAGCTCCTATGCTATCAGCATACTGGTATAAAAAAGAAGATAAGAAAGAGAAAAAAGGTTTATTAAAGGCAGCATATGCTGTGTCTGATAAATGGAATGAGTTCTATAATGATATGGCAAAATGGTATGGAGAAATATTAGAATGGGCACTTAATCATAAAAAAACGGTTATAGCATCTGCTGTGGGTCTTTTTATTGCAAGCTTTTTTATAGTGCCGTTTTTAGGAAAAAGTTTTATGAACTCTGATAGAGGTATGTTTAGTGCGAATATTCAAACATACTCAGGAGCACCACTTGAAAAAACATCGCAATATATAGCAGAATTGGAAACCTTTATAGCAAATGAAAAAGATATTGATTCATATTTTGTAATGGCTGGAGCAGATATGGGTGGTACTGCTGCAAGTAATATAGGATCTTTACTTGTCTCAATGAAGCCATTAAATAAGAGAAAAATCACAACAGATAATGAAGCACAGAAGGTAAGAGATTTTGTTAATAAAAGCAAATTGGACAAATATATAAATGTGAATATAGTAAGTGGTATGGGCGGCGGAGATGATTCATATATGCCTGTGTTGATTAGCTTAACAGGAGATGATCTTAGAGTGCTTGAAAACCTTTCTGGACAGATTAAGAAGATAGTTCAGGAAACTCCAGGAGCTGCGGATGCGGATGTTTCATTAAAACCAGGTCTTCCTGAAGTAGTACTGAAAGTTGATCCGATAAAGTCGGAAAAAATGGGTATATCCACAGCAGAAATCGGCGGGTTGATGAGAACGCTTATGCAGGGAACAAAAATTACGAATTATAAAAAAGCTGAAAAGCAGTATGATATAACAATGCAAATGGATAAAACAAATAGAAGAAAGGTTGATGATTTAAAGAACTTGGTTATTACTACAAAAACTGGAAAGAAAATACCTTTATCTTCTGTGGTAGATTTTAAATATAGTTCAGGACCATCAGAAATACGCAGGGAAAATAAAGTAAGAATAGTAAAAGTTTCTGCCAATGTAGCACCAGGAGCCAGTATAGGCATGGTGAATTCAAAGATAAAAGCAGCAATTGAAAAAGATATTAAATTTCCAAAGGGATATAGTTACACTTTTGGCGGACAATCAAAAGAGTTTGCTTCGATTGGAATTGAAATGGGCAAAGCCATGCTTTTGGCAATATTATTTATGTATATGATTTTGGCATCTCTTTACAATTCTTTTGTGCAACCACTGTATATCATGGTGGCTGTTCCTTTAGCTATGATAGGTGCATTTTTAGCTCTTCTTTTGACAGGTTATAATTTGGATTTGTTTGGGTTTATTGGAATGCTAATGGTCTTAGGACTTGTTGCCAAAAATGGAATATTGTTGCTTGATTTCACTAATAAAATGCGTGCTCAGGGTATGTCTATGAGAGAAGCTTTACTTCATGCTGGACCAGTGCGTTTAAGACCTATCTTGATGACAACATTTGCAATGATTTTTGGTATGCTTCCTATTGCCATGTCACTCGGTGAAGGGTCTAAAGGAAGGGAAGGACTTGCTACGGTTGTTATTGGGGGCTTGTTAACTTCTACATTCTTAACCTTAGTAGTAGTTCCTGTTGTTTATGAATATTTTGAAACTCGAATCTTAAAAAAAGCTCAACAAAAGCAGAAGCTAAACGAAATTAAATAATAAAAAATGCTAAAATAAAAAAGCGCGGGAAACCGCGCTTTTTTATTTTCCCCTATCAATATTGTCTTGACAAAATAATAATGTATTATATACTTAGGACTGCCTAAATATTATATATGACTAAATAAAGGAGATACAAAATGAGTACAAGAGATGCTGAAAAGATATTTTCAGATATAGTTGATATTGTCCGCGCTGTGCGTTCAAACCGTGAAATAGAAATATTTCAGGGAGGTATGGAAAAACTTAACTTTTCACAGATAACAGCATTGTATTATCTTTATGATGGCGAAGAAATGACTATGGGGATCTTATCAAAGCTGGCAGGAGTTAAAATGCCAACAATGACGGATACTATATCAGTGCTTGTGGGGAAAGGCTACGCTTCAAGAAAAAGTGCACAGAATGATAGGCGCAAGGTGATTATGACAATAACAGAAAAAGGAAAAAAACTTGTAAATTATAATAGGTTGATAGGAATAGAATATATTAATAAATATCTTTCAAATCTTGGTGTACTCGAGAGAAAACTTGCAACGACCATAGTCAATAGAACAAAAGAGATTGTTACTAAAAGGTTTAAGCTGTAATTTCTAATGTTAATAAAACAGGAGGATTTTTATGAATATTTCAAAAGTAAAAAAAGGTTCTTTAATATTTTTTGGCATAATATTAGTAATAATAGTATTTCAAATAACTTTTAAAATACTTAAGTCAGGCACGAAGGTAGAAGAAAGTGTAATTCGTGTTTCCGTAATTCAAGCTGAACTAAAGGAAATAAATGAAAGTGTTGTCATGCAAGGTGTAGCAGAAGGCGATCCGCAAATAAAAATATATCCAGTTGTATCAGGAAAATTTGAAAGAACCAAAATGAGAGAAGGTACTTCTGTTAAGAAAAATGATGTAATTCTATATATCAATCGCGATATTGTTGGTATGAAATATAAATTGGTACCAATAAAGTCTCCAGTAAGTGGTATTGTGACAAGAATATATTACTTTGATAATGGAATGGCTGTTTCAACTCAATATCCAGTAGCTGAAGTAGCAGATCCAGAGCATATAAAAGTAGTTTTGAATATTGGTGAAGAGGATATGGCAAAGCTCAAAAATGGCATGGAAGCATCTATTAAAACAGTTTATGGTAAATTAGCAGAAATTAAAGCAAAAGTATATTCTTTAACTCCATTTATAGATAAGGATACTATGTCAGGAACTGTAATAGTAAAGGGAATGAATGTTGATAGAATTATTAAACCTGGTTCCTCAGTAGAAGTAACTGTATATGCAGGAAAAAGAAAAGGAATCATGCTTCCAGAAAATGCAGTTTTAATGGGAGATGGAAAAACTTATGTGTATATAGTTTCTAATAATGTAGCAAAAAGAGTGGATGTTGAATTAGGCTATATGGCAGGGGCAGAAGTAGAAATTAGAAACGGACTTATGGAAGGCACAAATGTGATAGTAGAAGGTAATTTTAAGTTAAGTGATGGAACGAAAGTAAGTACTCAGTAAAAAATTGTTATTTTATTATTAATATAATCGATCGGGGAGAAAGACATGAATATATCAGAATTAGCAATAAAGAGACCTATCTTTGTGATTATGATAGTAGTTTCCATAATTGTTCTTGGCTTAATTGGTTATAAATCAATGGGTGTAGATATGTTGCCTGATATAGAATATCCTACCTTATCAGTTACTACTATATATGCTGGTTCCTCAGCTGAAGAAATTGAAAATCTTGTAACAAAACCTCTGGAAGATGCTCTTGCAGTTGTAGAAGGGCTCGATACTTTATCATCGACTTCAGCCGAATCGATATCGGTAATAACAGCGAGATTTTCTCTTGGAGCAGATGTGAAATATGCAGAAACAAGGGTGCGTGATGCAGTAAACAAAGCAAAATGGAAATTGCCAGATGATGCACAGGAACCATCTGTAGATCGATTTTCTGCGGCAGAATGGATACCAGTAGTTTCTATGTCTATTAAGGGGAAAAAAGATTTAGCAGAATTAAAAGAAATTGTTGAAGATTCAATTAAACCAGATATAGAAAAAATAAAGGGAGTTGGAAGAGTAGATTTGTGGGGAGGTCAAGACAGAGCAGTAAAAATAACTATTGATAAAGCAGCACTGTCAGCTCGAATGATTTCTTTTAATCAAGTCATGGAGGCCATAAATAAAGAAAATATTAATATCCCGGCTGGAAATATTGACAAGGTTAATAGTAGTATTGATGTGAGAATAAAAGGAAGGTTTGATTCATTGTCTGAAATAGAAAATACAGTTGTTAAAACCTATGGTGAAAGTACTGTGAGAATAAAAGATATAGCAAAGGTGACTTTTGGATTAAAGGATGAAGTTAGGCGTTCGCGTGTAAATGGGGAGAATGCGTTGATATTTGGAGTTTACAAACAATCTGGAGAAAACAGCGTAGAAATAGCAAGACTTGTTAAAAATAAGGTAAAAGACATAAATAAAAAACTTCCTGCAGATGTTAATTTTGAAATTTTTAGAGATCCAACAAAGTATGTGGAACAGTCAATAGACGGGCTTCAAGGTGATATATTTCTTGGTGCTCTTTGTGCCATGTTAATTGTTTGGTTATTTTTAGGTTCCTTTAGGTCAACTATGATAACTGCAATTGCTCTACCAAATTCATTGTTGGGGGCATTCTTTTTTATTCATATTGCAGGTTTTACAATAAACATGATGGTGCTGCTTGCTCTTTCCCTTTCTATTGGACTGTTAATTGACGATTCTATAGTTGTGCGTGAGAATATTTTTAGATATTTAGAAAAAGGGATGAGTCCTAAGGAAGCAGCTATAAAAGGAACAAATGAGGTCGCTCTTGCTGTTATAGCTACAACTGCCACTATCATGGCCGTATTTATACCCATATCATTTTTAAATGGTGTGGTTGGTCAGTTCTTTAAACAATTTGGGCTCACGATAGCTTTTGCACTGCTAATATCTCTTGTAGATGCTTTTACAACGGCACCTATGTTATCGGCTTACTGGTGGAAAAAAGAAGAAGTAAAAAAACAAAGAACTGGAATATTAAAGATTCTTGATATCATACATGAAAAGTGGGAAGCTTTTTATCAAAATGTAAAAGAACTATATGAGCAAATTTTGGTTTGGGCTTTAAATCATAAAAAAACAGTTATTACAGGAACTCTTGGATTAATGATACTTTCAATAATGGCGGTATTTTTTATAGGTATTGCTTTTATGCCGGATTCAGATTATGGAGATATTGAATATAGTATAGAATGTAGACCAGATGCAACTATTAAAGTTGTTGATGAAAAAATGAAACTTGTGGAAGCATATTTGAAAACAGTACATGATATAGAAAAGTATTATGTTGTATCAGGAGGAGAAGGTAGTAGGGGCACTGCAGCAAAAAATCTCGGAAGTATATATGCAAAGCTAAAAAAAGGTGGGAGAAAATCTACTGTTGCAAGTATGGAAGAATATAAAAAATTAAGTGCAGTGCTTGGAAAAGATGTACTTTTGATTTTACAGGATACAGGATCTGGAGCTGTCTTATCAGGTGGTGGTGATAGTTTTGCAATTACCATTAATGTAACAGGCAAAGATATAAAAGTGATTGAAGCTATTGCCACTCAAATAAAAAAAGCAGCTGAAGAAACTCAAGGGGTAGCAGATATGAATTCAACTTACAGGCCAGGAAAACCTGAGATTTCAATAATAGCTGATAGAGTTAAGGCTTCAAAACTCGGAATATCGACTTATGATATTGGAGCAGTAATAAATCTACTTGTAAATGGAAAAGAAATATCACGATTTAGAAAAGGCGAAAAAGAGTATCCTATAATAATGGAACTTTCTGCAACTGAGAAAAAAACAATAGCATCACTAAAAGGAATAATGTTAACAAGTAATAATGGGCTTAAAGTCCCTTTGGCTGCAGTGGCTAATTTGAGTTATGGAGCAGGACCGGTTGAAATAAAAAGAGAAAATAAAAAACGCATAATAAAAGTGACAGGCAATATAAAGCAAAATTATGCTTTAGGTGATGTAATTAATGCATTGAAACAATCAATAAAGAAAAAAGTAAAAATACCTTATGGGTATGATTATAGTTTTGGAGGACAAGCTTCACAACTTAATGAAACAGTTTTTCAAATGGGGGCTGCTATGTTGCTGGCATTACTTTTTATGTATATGATACTTGCATCATTATATAATTCGCTCACTCAACCTTTAATACTTATGATTTCTGTACCATTGGCTGTTATAGGGGCTTTTCTTGCTCTACTAATGACAGGGCAGCAGCTTGATATTATGGCTATGATAGGATTATTAATGGTGCTTGGACTTGTGGCAAAAAACGGTATTTTGTTAATAGATTTTACAAATCAAAAAAGGGCAGAAGGAATGAATGCCAGAGAAGCTCTTATTCATGCGGGTCCTATAAGGTTAAGACCAATTTTAATGACTACATTCTCTATGATTTTTGGTATGTTGCCACTTGCCTTTGGTTTTGGTGAGTCAATAATTATGGCAAAGACGATGCCGATAGCTGTCATAGGTGGTTTGATTACATCAACATTTTTAACGCTTGTTGTAATACCAGTAGTTTATGAGGCAGTAGAAGGAAAAAGAAAAAACAGAAGTGACATTAAATAATATCTTTTCGTTTCTGTTTTAATCTATCAAGTAATGAATATGAACATCCGCAGTAGTCCTGTCTATATAAGTCGTGTTCTTTTGATAATACGATTGATTTTTTAAAACCATCTTTTTTCTTGAAATTTGATTCATAATATTTAATTCCATATTTTTTTGCAGCATTATTTCCAAGCTTGTTGATGAGAGCAGTATCTTTATGTGGAGAGATAGTAAGGGTGGTAGCAAATATCTCAATTCCAAGTTCTTTGGCTTTTTCTGCGCTTTTGTCCATTCTCATATCAAAACAAACTTCACAGCGTTTTCCCCGTTCAGGTTCTTTGGCAAATGGTTTACATAAACTAAACCATTCCTCAATATCATAAGCAAGGTCTTCTATATTTTCTGTGTGTGTGTGTGCTGCAAGTTTTTTCATATCTTCCACGCGTTTATAATATTCATTTTTTGGATGTATATTTGGATTATAAAAAAATGTCACAGGTTCAAAACCTTCTTCGCGGAGAGCATTGATAGTATGTGTTGCATCAGGTGCACAGCATACATTAAGTAAAATTTTATTTTTCATTTAATACTCCTATGAATTTATGAATTAGTATAACATATATTATTGAATGAATTGATGAGCAATACAGAAAAAATATTGTTTTATTATATATAATGTCATTTAATACATGCTGCCATAGACTTTTAATGCATATAAAATACTTCAAAATATCTTAAAATACTTGTTGACAAAATCTATGGACTTTGTTATATTTATCTTGCCGACAAAGGCGATAGACAATATATAGAAAAGGAGTGACAAAATGAAGATAACATATAAAGGAGATTATGCAATCAAATCGTTGTTATATCTTGCTGCAAGATATATCAGGGAAAACGGAACTGATTCGTATAGTCAAATACATGAAATATCAAAGGATCAGGATATTCCTGAAAAGTTTTTAGAGCAGATACTGCTTACTTTGAAAAATGCGGGTTTTGTAAAAAGTCTAAGAGGAAAAAATGGCGGCTACACCATAGCAAAAAAGCCAGAGTCTATAAAGCTCGGGGAGATCATAAGGTTAATTGATGGACCATTGGCTCCTATAGCATGTGTATCACGGTCAGCATATCAATCCTGTGATTTTGAAGCAAGATGCGTGTTGAAACCTATTTGGGAAAATGTAAATGAAGCAATATCAAATATAGTAGATAATATTAGTTTTAGAAACCTGGTTGAAATGGAACAAGCAAGGAAGAAAAAGTCAGTAGAACAATTTGTTTATCAAATATAAGAGGAGCCAAAAAATGAGAAAAATTCAGGAGTATGTTATTTGGGTAAAAGATGATTTCATGCGAAAGCAAAAAATAAAGAAAGGAGAAAAAAGTTAGGAGAAAGAAAATATAAAAAAATTGAAATTTAAAAATACAAAAATAAAAAAAGGAGAAAGTGAAATGAGTAAAATCGACAAAAATTTAAAATCAGAAACACTCGCAGTTCATGGAGGACAGTCGGCAGATCCTACTACAGGGTCTTTGGCAGTCCCGATTTATCAGACAACTTCGTATCAGTTTAATTCCACAGAGCATGCTGCAAATTTATTTGCACTTGCAGAATTTGGAAACATTTACACCAGACTAATGAATCCGACTACTGATGTATTAGAAAAAAGAGTGGCACTATTAGATGGAGGAGCTGCTGCACTCGCAGTTGCAAGCGGACAATCTGCTATCACAATCGCTTTGCTAAATATTGCACAGAACGGAGATGAGATTGTATCGGCAGATAATCTTTACGGAGGAACATACAATCTATTTCATTACACTTTCAAAAAGTTTGGTATCAATGTTAAGTTTGTGAAATCAACGGACCTTGCAGGATTTGAAAAGGCAATTACTCCTAAGACAAAAGCCATATATGCCGAGTCAGTAGGAAATCCAAAACTTGATGTAGCAGATTTAGAAGCCTTAGCAAAGATAGCACATAAAAATGGAATACCGCTTATACTTGATAACACTTCTACCCCATACACTTTAAGACCAATTGATTTTGGAGTTGATATTGTAGTTTATTCCGCTACAAAATTTCTTGGTGGACACGGAACTTCACTTGGTGGAGTGATAGTTGATTCAGGAAAATTTGATTGGACAAATGGTAAGTTCCCACTTATTTCAGGACCAGATCCAAGTTATCATAATTTGGATTTTGTTCAGGCACTAAAGCCGATAGGAAATATAGCATATATAATTAAAGCCAGAGTTGTTCTTTTGAGAGATTTAGGACCAGCACTTTCTCCTTTTAATGCTTTTCAGATATTACAAGGTATTGAAACCCTACATTTAAGATATGAAAAGCATTCTGAAAATGCACTTGCAATTGCAAAGTATCTTGAAAAGCATCCTAAAGTTGCATGGGTAAATTATCCTGGACTTGACAACAGTCCAGAAAAAGAAAAAGTTAAGAAATATTTAAAACACGGAGCTGGTGGTATTATTGGATTTGGTATAAAAGGTGGAATAGAAGCAGGTAAGAAGTTTATTAACTCTCTTCAGCTGATAGCACATGTAGCAAATATAGGAGATGCAAAAACGCTTGCTATACATCCAGCCACAACAACTCATCAACAGTTAACGGCTGACGAAAGGTTGGCAACAGGAGTAACTGATGATTTTATCAGACTTTCAATAGGATTGGAAAATATAGAAGATATAAAGGTAGACATAGATCAGGCACTGAGTAAAATATAATTTTTGGCTAATAACTTATGCCCTAAGTGGCAGAAATGCCACTGGGGTTTAGGCTTTGGCTACAAAAGGAGGATTTATGAAAATATTTAATGATATCACTCAGACAGTTGGAAACACTCCGTTAGTAAAAATAAATAAATTAACAGTAGGAATACAGTCAGGCACACAGGTACTTGTAAAGATTGAGTCCTTTAATCCTTTATCAAGCGTAAAAGATAGAATCGGCGTAGCAATGATAGAGGATGCTGAAATAAAAGGAAGAATAAAACCAGGAGACACTCTTATAGAACCTACAAGTGGAAATACAGGAGTGGCATTGGCTTTTACGGCAGCAGCAAAAGGATACAAACTTATACTTACTATGCCTGATACTATGAGTGTGGAACGCAGACAACTTCTTGCAATATTGGGCGCACAGCTTGTTTTAACTCCAGGAGTAGAAGGTATGAAAGGTGCAGTTGCAAAAGCTGAAAGTTTGAGTAAAGAAATAAAAGGATCTATAGTTATGGGCCAGTTTGATAATCCAGCAAATCCGGAAATACACAGAAAAACCACTGCCGAAGAGATATGGAAAGATACAGATGGAAAAGTGGATATATTTGTATCAGGAATAGGAACGGGTGGGACAATTACTGGAGTAGGAGAAACATTAAAGAAAAAAAATAAAAACATAAAAATAATTGCGGTAGAACCAGATGATTCTCCATTATTATCAGCTGGACAGGCAGGGTCACACAAAATACAAGGCATAGGGGCAAATTTTATTCCTTCTGTGCTTGATAAAAGTGTTATTGACGAGATAATAAGAGTAAAAGAAGTTGATGCTGGTGAGACGGCGAGAAACTTGGCAAAACAAGAAGGAATTTTAGCTGGCATATCAAGTGGCGCTGCACTATGGGGGGCAATTGAAATTGCTAAAAGACCAGAAAACAAAGGTAAGACAATTGTAGTGATATTGCCTGATACTGGGGAAAGATATTTGTCAACTTGGTTATTTAAGGATGTCGTGGGATAATAAAAGAAGAACATAAAATAACACAGGTTAAATGAAAAACTATAAAAAAGTATTATCATTTTTTTGTCATTGTGTTATAATTTAAAAAGCAAATAAAATAGAAGGAGATAAAAAGCAGAAATGGAAAAACCCCCCGATTCAGTAGGGATTGTTAAAACGCAATATTATACCTTCGCTGAATCTCCTAATGAAATGCTGCTTGAAAAAGGCGGTAAGCTTGGCCCTATCACTGTGGCCTATGAAACCTATGGCACACTCAATAAAGATAAATCAAATGTACTGCTTATATGTCATGCTTTATCAGGAAGTGCGCATGCTGCCGGATATTATACTGATGAAGATATAAAAGGGCCAAAAAAAAATACTGGTTGGTGGGATCTTATGATTGGTCCTGGCAAGCCAATGGATACTAATAAATATTTTGTTATATGTTCTAATATCCTTGGAAGCTGTTATGGTACTACTGGTCCAGCTTCAATTGACCCTACAACAAAAAAAGAATACGGCATGAAATTTCCTGAAATTACTATTCCTGATATGGTTAAAGTTCAAAAAAATCTTTTAGATTATCTCGGTATAGAAAAACTTGTTAGTGCTATTGGTGGATCTATGGGCGGCATGCAGGCACTTGAATGGGCACTGCAGTTTCCTGACATTCCTAAAAGCGTAATAGTGATAGCTGCTTCTGCTGCTTTATCAGCACAGGAAATAGCTTTGGATGCTGTGGGTAGAAATGCGATAAAAATGGATAGTAAGTGGGAAAATGGAAATTATTATGGAAAGAATTCAAAGTTAAAAGGACTGGCTGTAGCAAGAATGATAGGACATATATCATATTTGAGTGAACAAGGGATGGAAATTAAGTTTGGACGCAAGCTTGAGGATCGTGAGATGGCTGAATCCATGACTCCTTTTGAAAAAGAGTTTGAAAATGGATTTGCAGTTGAAGGTTATCTTGCACATCAGGGTAAAAAATTTGTAGACAGATTTGATGCAAATGCATACCTTTATGTAACAAAAGCCATGGATTATTTCGATGTAGATGAAAAGTATGGCGGAGGAAATCTTAATAAAGCAATGAAAAGGGTAAAAGCGGAAGTCCTCATGGTATCTTTTACTTCTGATTGGTTATTCTCTCCAGCGCAAGCAAAACAAATAGTGCAGGCCTTAACTCTTAATAATAAAGATGTATCTTATATAGAAATAGAATCAATACATGGGCACGATGCCTTTTTACTTGAAAAAAAGACAGTTGCAGAAAATAAAATACTTGGAATGGCTTTTAAAAACTTTTTAATACACATTAAATGAAGAGAAAGGCAGATAAGGGCAGTTTAAAGTTTTGAGTTTGTAGAAACATCTTAAAACTTGTAGTTTAAAACTTACAACTTGACTTAAAGGAGTTTGAAATGTTAAAAGAAGTTTACTTAAAGCATACATATGAAGAAATTGTGAATATGATTGAGGATAATTCACGCGTTCTTGATTTGGGCTGCGGAGATGGGGAACTTCTTGAACTTCTATATAATAGAAGAAATGTATATGGACTCGGAGTAGATATTAATACAGATGAAGTTTTAAAGTGCATTAAGCGGGGAGTGTCTGTAATACAGGAAGATATAGAAGCAGGTATATATAATTATAAGGATCAGTCTTTTGATTATGTAATACTTTCGGAAACATTGCAGGCTGTTAAAAGGCCTGATTTTATGCTAAATCAGATAGCTCGTGTTGGTAAAAAGGTTATTGTCACTTTTCCAAACTTTGCCTATTATAAGCTTAGATTTAAATTCCTTTTCAATGGCGAAATGCCCAAATCAGAAGTACTGCCATTTGAATGGTTTAGTACTCCTAATGTACATCAACTCACAATCAAAGATTTTAAAAAATTTTGCAAAAACAATAATATTAAACTATTAAAAGAAATATACCTTGTTGGAAGAGAAACAAAAACAAATAACAAAATGGGACTTGAAAATATATTTGCTGAAGAAGCTATATTTCTATTGCAAAAAGAATCGCAGGAAAAAATTACAATGAAAGAAGTTTTTGTAAATAATGGAAATAAAAACAAATAATAAGTAAGCAATAAGGGCAATAATATTGAAAATAGCACAATTTAAAGGCAAATAACGAGATTAAAATGAAAATAGTAATAAAAGCCTTTAATAATAGCATTATTTAATTGACAGAATGAGTGTTGTGTGCTATAAGTTCATATAATACAATATATGGTATAAATTGACTTAGAAAAGTAGTTAAATTTGATAAAGGAGATTGAAAAATGAAAAAAATGATGTCATTGGTATTAGTAGTAGTGTTGGCTTTTTCTGCAAGTCTATTTGCAGCATCAACAAAAAAAGCAAGCGTAGTAGCCCCAGTAACAAAGGCTGTAGCAGTAGCACCAGTAACAAAGGCTGTTTCAGTAGCTCCAGCAACAGGAGAGATTTATGAAAATATGTTAGTAACAAATGTTTGGCCTTGGCTTGCAATGATTTATAATATTGGTTATGAAAGAATGATAGGTCCAAACCTTAGTATTAGACCAAGAGGTACATGGGTTGGAGTTTCTGGATATGGAGTAAACTTTTTTGGACTTGGAGTAGATCTTTTTTGGCATCCTTTACAAAAAGGAATAGAGGGTTGGTATTTCGGACCAAGATATGATGCTTGGATTGCAAGTTCAACAGGATACACAGGAATGATGCACTTCATAGGCGTAATGGCTGGATATAATATAGTAATTGCAAATGGATTTACTACACAGATAGGTCTTGGAGTACAGCTTAATATAGTTAATTCAGTGTCAGCAGGTACATCATCTACAACAATAGCTGCTTTACCAGGAACATTACCATGTTTTGATGCAGCAATTGGTTGGGCATTTTAATTTAACACAAGTTTTTGTCAAATAAAAACAGGAGGTTAGAGAATGAAGAAAACAGAAATGATTGAAGCAATTGCACTAAAAGCAGGAGTAGCAAAGAAAGATGTAAAGAAGACAGTAGAGGCTTTCACAGAAGTTGTAATAGCAACACTTAAGAAAGAAAAAAAGGTTAAACTCCCAGGACTCGGAATTCTTGCAGTAAAGCACCGCAAAGCAAGAATAGGAAGAAATCCAGCCACGGGTGCAAGCATCAACATACCGGCAAAAAAAGTAGTTAAGATGAGAATTGCGAAGGACTTAAAGGCTTCCGTTCTCTAGAATAAAGATTGTTATAAAAAGCCCGGGTGTTTTACCCGGGCTTTTTTTTTAACTGAAACAAAAAGAGAAGAAGGAAAATAATTAATCTTTAAAACCAAAGTCCTATAAGGAAAAACCATGGACAAGTTCAAAATAAATACAAAATATCAACCAGCCGGAGATCAGCCAGAAGCCATTGATAAACTGGCTAAAGCTATAATCAAAGGTGAAAAAAATCAAACCTTGCTTGGTGTAACTGGCTCTGGAAAGACTTTTACCATGGCAAAGGTTATAGAAAGTGTAAATAAACCTGCAATTATAATTTCCCATAATAAAACGCTTGCGGCTCAGTTATATATGGAGTTTAAAGAGTTTTTTCCTGACAATGCTGTGGAGTATTTTGTATCATATTATGATTATTACCAACCCGAAGCATATATACCACATAGGGACATGTTTATAGAAAAAGATTCTGCAATCAATGCAGAACTTGAACGATTGCGTTTGTCTGCAACACATAAGCTTATGACAAGACGCGATGTGATTATAGTTGCGAGTGTATCGTGTATATATGGTGTTGGTTCTCCTGAAACATACAAAAGTATGAGATTATATCTGGAAGTAGGGGATAAAATATCCATAAATTCCATAGCAGAGCAGTTGGTCTTGCTTCAGTATAAAAGAAATGAATTTGAATTCAGTCAGGGAATATTTAGAATAAAAGGCGATGTAGTGGAAATATATCCTGCTTATGATACAACAGCTATAAGGATAGAAATGCTTGGGGATGAAGTGGAGGCAATAGTTGAGATAGACCCAGTCAGTAAAAATTCAATAACAAAAGTAAAAAGTACTGCAATTTTTGCTGCTACGCATTATGTTATGCCAGAGAATACAATAAAAAGAGTTGTAAAGGATATACAAAAAGAACTTGAAATAAGGCTTAAGGAACTTGCTGGAAGACCTGTTGAATATGAACGCTTAAAAGCTCGCACAGGATATGATATTGAAATGCTTCAGGAAATGGGATACTGCAAAGGAATAGAAAATTATTCAAGAATCATAGAAGGCAGAGCTGCGGGTACTGCTCCTTTTACTTTACTTGATTATTTTCCAACGGACTATCTTATGTTTATTGATGAATCGCATGTGACCATACCTCAGATACATGGTATGCAGGCAGGTGATTTTTCAAGAAAGAAAAATTTAATAGATTATGGTTTTAGATTACCAGCAGCTTATGATAATAGACCACTTAAGTTTAATGAATTTGAAAAAAAGATAAATCAAGCGATATATGTATCTGCAACTCCAAATGTTTATGAATTAGATTTAAGTGGTAAAACTAATATAGCTGAGCAGATAGTCAGACCGACAGGACTTGTGGATCCTGAAATAATAGTTAAACCGACAAAAAATCAAGTTGATGACATTATGACTGAAATAAAAATTCGGGCTGAAAAAAATGAACGCGTACTTGTTACCACATTAACTAAAAAAATGGCAGAAAGTTTGGCTTCTTTTTTAAAAGATAAGAATGTGAAGTGCAGGTATTTGCACTCTGATATAGATACTTTAGAGAGAATACAAATAATTAGAGAATTGCGTGAAGGAAAATTTACTGCACTCATAGGAATAAATCTCCTTAGGGAAGGTCTTGATATTCCAGAAGTTTCATTGGTAGCTATACTTGATGCTGATAAAGAAGGATTTTTGCGCTCTACAACAGCTTTGGTTCAAACTGTAGGCCGTGCTGCAAGAAATGTAGAAGGAAAAGTAATAATGTATGCAGACAAGATAACAGATTCTATGCGCAGAGCTATAGATGAAACATCCCGTAGGCGCGAAAAACAAACTGCATATAATAAAAAACATAATATCACCCCTACCTCAATTAAAAAGGAAATAAAAAATATAATGCATAGCGTTTTTGAAATGGATTATTTTACAGTACCTCTTGCCGAGGAAGATGCGGAATTTACATATAAAAATACAGAAGATTTAATTAGGCAAATGGAAACTGAAATGGTAAAGCACGCAAAGGCTTTAAACTTTGAAGAGGCAGCAAAACTCAGGGACAAGATAGAAGATATAAAAGAAGTAGGTGTAAGGAAACAAAAAAAGAAAAAATATAAGTTTTAGAATGAAAACTGCGTAAAACAAGCAATTTGTGCTACTCTATTTTGGCAAAACAGCTAAATACTCAAGGAAAGATTGCCCTTGCTAATAAACATTATAAATGTAATAATAAGTTGTGAGAATTTCTGCCAGTTTAACTGGCCGTGTGATTTATGTGTGGATAGCCATTATGGATCCGGTGAGAGTTAGATCAGGTGAGCTTTACCCCTGCAAACGCAATTACCACTAAAAAATCACAAAAAACTTTTGGTCATATTTATATGTCCATAAAAACGAGGTTAACAATGAATAAGCTTAAATTTACAGAATTAGATTTATCACCAGAAATACTGAAAGCAGTAACTGATATGGGGTTTGAAGAAGCCACCCACATACAGACAGCCACAATACCGCTTATGAAGACAGGTGTGGATTTAATTGGACAGGCACAAACAGGAACAGGTAAGACAGCGGCTTTTGGAATACCACTTTTGGAAATGATAGACCCAAAAGTGAAGTATATACAAGCGCTTGTTATGTGTCCTACGAGAGAGCTTGCAGTTCAAGTTGCAGAGGAAATAAGACAGCTTGGAAAATATATAAAGGGCTTTAATGTGCTCGCAGTATATGGTGGACAGCCTATAGACAGACAGATAAGGGCACTTAGAGCAGGTGTTCAGGTAGTAATCGGTACTCCTGGGAGACTGATTGACCATATCGAAAGACGGACAGCTAAGCTTGATTCTTGTAAAATAGTTGTTTTGGACGAAGCAGATGAAATGCTAAATATGGGATTTATTGAAGATATACAGCTCATATTAAAATCAGCACCGGCAGATAGGCAGACAGTTTTATTTTCAGCGACTATGCCTAAGCCGATACTTGATCTAACCAAACATTATCAAAAGGATCCAAAATATGTCAAAATCACACATGAAGTTCTTACTGCCCCAAATATAGAACAGTTTTATTTTGAAGTAAAGCATGGAAAAAAGATTGAGGCATTAACGCGCGTGCTTGATTCAAATAATTATAAAGCAACGCTTATATTTTGTAATACTAAAAAAATGGTGGATGAACTTGCAGACCAAATGCGTTCGCGTGGTTATCTTTCAGAATGTCTTCATGGAGACAAGACTCAACAGCAGAGAGATAAAGTAATGGAAAAATTTCGCGCTGCAAAGTGTGACATTCTTATTGCCACAGATGTAGCTGCTCGCGGTATAGATGTAGATGATATAGAGGCAGTAGTAAATTATGATGTGCCGTCAGACGAAGAGTATTATGTGCATAGGATAGGAAGAACAGGTAGAGCTGGAAAAGCAGGCACTGCATATACTTTTGTATATGGAAATGAAATGCACAAACTGCGTGATATACAAAGATATGCTAAGATAAAAATTAAACCAGGTGTTATACCTTCAAGGGATGACATAGAAGAAAAAAGAATAAAAAACTTTATGGTAAAAGTTAAGACTCAGATAGAAGCAGGAGGACTTGAAACACAGACAAAGGTAATAGAAAAACTTATGGAAGAAGATTTATCATCAATGGATATAGCCGCAGCACTTGTTAAATTAATAATGACAGATGAAGAAAATGCCCAAATAGGTGCAGAGAATGATTTGAATGCTCCTGTTTACAAAAAGTATGATAGAAATGAAAGAGGCGACCGTGGTGACCGTGGAGATAGAGGAAGTAGAAGTGACAGGGGTGACAGAAGTGAAAGCCACGGCAAAAGTGAAAGAATGGCTGATGGCGATATGACCAGAGTATTTATCAATGCAGGAAAAGGTCAAGGCGTTATGGTTCGCGACATACTGGGAGCTATTACAGGTGAATCAGGTATAAGAGGAGAAAAAATAGGAAGAATAGATCTTTTTGATAAATATACTTTTGTGCAGATAGATACAACGGTTGTAAATGATGTTATAGATGCATTAAAGAATAAAAAGATAAAAGGTGTTAGAATATTTGCAGAAGTTGCAAAAAAATAAGAATTTTAAAGATATTTATTTAATAGTAAAGTAATGAAAAAAGAGCGATCCTTTGGATCGCTCTTTTTATTTTCATTTGAAATATATTTTTAAAAGTATTAATAAATAAAGCGCTTAGCCGCCTTTTCCACCCATTTTTCTTTGTGAAAAATTACCACGCTTGTTGGCGTTCTTAAAATGCGATGATTGCTTGAACTGTTCCCAAGGTTTCACTTGTTTAAAAACAGGTTTTTTCTCTTCTCCTGGAACTTCTGGGGCTGTATCAGGTTTTAACTCAATTTTCTTTTCATCTGCCATAAGGCACCTCCTGTAGCTTCATATATCAATTATAACCTCATAATTTAAAAAAAGAAAGAGCATTTTGTGGTGGTTTTATGCTTTTAGGAAATACATATTGAAACACTGGGGTATTTGACTTATAATACTGATTATCAAATTACTGGTAGGCATGAATTTAAATTCAATGATAATGAAAGGTTTGAATGAACAATAATATTACTTCAAAAGAAACAGTTGCTGGTCATGAAATTGTGATTAAGTCAGGTAATATTGGTATTATTGCAGGTTTATTGGTAATTTGGTTATTTGGTTGGACTTATGCTGGATATATGCTGCTGAAAATGTTTATTGATATTGGAAGTAATCCAGTTGATACAGTAAAAATAGTTTTACTTTTAGTATTGGCAATTATTTGGTTTGTTGGTGAGATAATTATGATAGGTATTCTGGTTTGGGGTATTTTTGGAAGAGAAATAATAACTATAAATCAAGGTATAGTAAAAATCAAAAATGATATAGTAGGTATAGGCAAGCCAAGAATATTTTATGTAAATAACATTAATGATATGCAGATAAATGTAACAATTGGTGCCAAACTATTTGAAGTAAAGGCAGATTTTAGGACTGATAAAAGAAAATTTGTAGGTATAGGCCTTATAAATTTTTTTTATGAAGGAAAAGTAAACAGATTTTGTATGAGTGCTGATAAAAAAGATGCGGAATTTGTATTAACAGAAATGAAAAAAGTGCTTCCGGAAAAGGCATTTCGAGTTAATAAATAAAATTAAAAAATCCATTATAAAAAAGGAGATTTCAATGAGTGAACATAGCAAAGTAATAGTTGAAAAAAACATATCATTAGCAAAAGCAATGGAGTTTTGCGCAGCCATGGCAAAGATAGTAGATTCATATGAAAAGAAAAAGAGGCAGGTTAAGTATTTCTTCAATGGAGAGGAAACAACAAAAGGAGCTATGGGACTCATGGTAAATCTTACAAGTGTGAATAATATATTTTCACTTCGTGTGGAAGTAACTGGACAAGAAACAGAAGAAGAAGGACAGAAAATTGCTAATGAAGTATTTGAAAAGATAAAACCATATTTAGCATAAAGAAAAGCGTAATAAATGTTTAATGAAAAAATAGCTAATTCTTATGAAGATATAGTTTTGGTACTGGTTACTTGAGGTAAAAATCTTGGAGTTGAAAATGGATAAAGATAAGATAAGCTCGTTGCCTGAAAAACCAGGCGTTTACATATATAGAGATTTGACAGGAAAAGTTATCTACATAGGAAAGGCCAAAGTACTTCGTAATAGGGTCAAGTCATATTTTGGAGATGGAAAAAAAGATATAAAAACAGAACAGTTATCAGGAAAAATTGCTGACATAGATTTTATAGTAACAAATAATGAACTTGAAGCCTTTATTCTCGAAAATACACTCATAAAAGAACATAAACCCAAATATAATATTCTTTTAAAAGATGATAAATCATATCCATATATAATGATAAATGAAAGTGATAAATATCCTGGAGTTTATACAACCAGAAATACAAAAGATAAGACCAAAATGTACTTTGGCCCATACTTTGCTATAGATGCCAAAAGAGTATTAAATACTATATATAAGATATTCAAAGTAAGGCAGTGCACTTTAGATTTATTTGGAAAACCACTGAATCGGCCTTGCATATATTTTGATACTGGTTTATGTACGGCTCCATGTGTTAGGTTTATTGGTGACTTGGAATATACAAAAACAATAAAAAAAGTGAAAGCATTTTTAGATGGAAAGTATTTACCTGTAATTAATGAATTAAAGCTGCAAATGCAGACATATTCAAAAAACAAACAATATGAAAAAGCCGCGGAAACACGGGATGCCATTAAAGCAGTGGAAGAAATAATGATTGAACAAAAAATGGTCATGCAAGAAGAGAAAAATACAGATGTAGTCAGTTTTATATATAAAAATAAGGCATATTATTTTGGGGTATTTAATATTCGCAGAGGAAGGCTTACTGGAAAGACTATAAATATATTTAAAGATATGCCTGAAAATGAAAACTCTCTTGAATTATATTTGGCTCAATATTATGGAAGAAATATATCTATAGCTGAAGAAATTATATTGCCTGAAAATTCTGTAGATCAAACAATTTTAAAAAAATACATATTTAAAAATAAAAATATTAAATTAGTATTTGAAAAAAATAGTAGTCTTTTAAATCTTGTGAACGAAAATTTAAACGAAAAAGCTAATGCGGAAGAGAGATTTGAAGAGAAAAAGACAAATGTAAAAAGAGAATATCTGATACAAATGCAGGAATTAAAGGAATCTTTGGGTATCGACTATATGCCAGAGTGTATTGAGGGGATAGATATATCACACTCAGCAGGTACAGAAATGGTTGGGTCTTTGGTGGTATTCAAAAATGGAGAACCGGATAATAAAAATTATAGACATTATCATATAAAAACTGTTGGACAGATAGATGATTACGCATCCATTGCAGAGGTCGTAGAGCGTAGATATTCGAGGTTAAAAAAAGAAGGAGAGTATTTTCCTGATTTGATAATAGTAGATGGTGGAATAGGGCAGGTAAATTCTGCAAAGGAAGCTTTAGATAGGGTAGGAGTGGATATATATGTGATTGGATTGGCAAAGCAGGAAGAAGAGGTATTTAGACCACATCAAAATACACCTGTGCTTTTAAAAGAAAAAGCAAGATTTTTGTTAATGCGTGTCAGGGATGAGGCACATAGATTTGCTAATTCATTTCGTATGAAATTGACTAATAAAAAATTGAAACAATCAGTTTTTGATGATATAAAGGGCGTAGGTGAAAAAACAAAATATAGAATATATAATGAATTTAAAGACGCAGCTGAATTGGTGCGAGCAATTGAAAACAACAATGAAAATGCAGTATTTTTAAATAAAAAACAAAAAGAACATATATTAAAAACATTTAAAAAGTAAAGTAAAAAAAAAGAGGTTTATAGAATGAATAAAATATTAATAAGTATTCTTTTAATCATGTTATTTTTTGTATCATGTAAACCCTTAAATAATAGCGAACCATTACCAGCGTCGGTTTTTTATAATTTTGATTCTTCTCTTAATGGGTGGGGCAGTAATGGTATAAGCAACGAAACTCTTTCTATTAATAGTAATTCGAATTATATAAAAGCAGGCACAGGTTCTGTAAAATGTAATTGTTATCTTTCGTCATCAAGCATACCTCCTAAAATAGGTTTACTTTATCAGGATTTTGGGACAAATGTAAATCTAACTAATAGAGTTGTTACATTGTGGGTTTATGTTCCAACGGAACTTGCGGGGCTAAACCCAAGATATTATATCGACCTAAATATTAAGAGACAAAGTATGTCTTTGATTGTTGATACTTTTTATGGTCCAGCACTAAATAAGGCTGGCTGGAATAAAATTACATTTACTATACCAGCTTATTCTACAGATTCGTATAATGTTACTCATGATTATCAAGATGTACAAATGATTTACTTTGCAATTGAGAATACAGCCCAAACAGCAGCTGACTGGACAGGTAATATATATTTTGATGAACTGAGTTGGTAGAGTGATTCAATATAAACATAAAATAATGTATTATTACACAGCAATAATTAAAACATGTTTTTACTATGTTTAATTATTTTGGAAAACCCCAAATATAAGCCTTATTTTAAAGGCTAAAAATAATAGTACAAAAATGAATATTAGAGAAAATATTATTGACATAAGTAATAAAAAGTGTAAAATATAACCTTGCTGTCTTGATACAGCTGTAAAATCATGGAAGTTAAGGTAATTCCTTGTTTTCCTGATTTAAAAGCAAACATTACAAGGCATTTATTGATTTTATTGTTTTATTATTTGACACCTAAGTTTTATTTATAGGTGGGCCGGTAGCTCAGTTGGTAGAGCACCGCCCTTTTAAGGCGGGCGTCGCGAGTTCGACTCTCGCCCGGCTCACCAAAATTTTGAATGCAAAATTTTGAGATGAGTAGAAAGAAGATAGTAGCAAGTAAACAGAATAACATATTTAAATTATGGTTTACAAGCTATAGTCAACAATCTGCTATTTCAAGAATATTAGATTTGAATCTGTAATATGGAATTATTTCCAAGGAGGATTTACAATGTACGCAGTTGTTGAAATCAGTGGTAAACAGTATAAGATGTCGGAAGGACAGGTAGTAAAAGTAGAACAGATTATCGGAGTAGGCAAAGAAGTCACTTTTGACAGTGTTCTTTTGATAGCCACAGAAGGCGAGATCAAGATTGGTAAGCCAAAACTTGAGAACGTTAAGATAGTTTGTCAGGTATTAGATGCAGAGGTAAAAGGCGAGAAGTTTATGGTTTTTAAATGGAGAAGAAGAAAGAATTCCAAAAAACGCATGGGACACAGAAGAAAATTTACAGTTTTAAAAGTAAAATCAATACAACTTTAAATTATAGGATGGTGAAGTTCAAATGGCACACACGAAGGCACAAGGAAGTTCAAGAAATGGAAGAGATTCAGCCGGTCAAAGGCTGGGAGTAAAAGCATACGGAGAGAATCTTGTAACTGGCGGTTCTATCATTGTGAGACAGCGTGGCACAAAGATTAAAGCTGGACTTAATGTCGGAATGGGAAAAGACCATACGCTTTTTGCAAAAATTAACGGTATTGTGAAGTTTGAAAAAACTGGAAAAGGCAAGTTTGTTAATGTAGTACCAGTACCATAAATTACAAATTTTAAATAATAAGACGGGCCTTATGGCCCGTCTTTTTTTTTGTTCGTATTTATGGTATAATGTTTTAAAAATAAGGAGCTAAGCTGATGTTTATAGATCATGTAAAGATAAAGATTAAATCAGGAAAAGGCGGAGATGGTGCAAATACTTTCCGCAAAGAAAAGTTCACACCTAAAGGCGGTCCTGATGGCGGGGATGGTGGCAGAGGTGGACATATTATATTTGAAGCAGATAGGAACTTAACTACACTAATAGATTTTCATAATAATAAATTGTTCAACGCTAAAGAAGGAGATAAGGGTTTTGGTTCCAGAAGTCATGGCAGAAATGCGCAGGATATAGTTTTACAGGTACCGCTTGGAACAATGATAAAGGATACTAAAACAGGATTGTTAATAAAAGATATGACAGTACATAAAGAAGTATTTATTGTTGCAAAAGGTGGACGCGGAGGAAGGGGAAATTGGCATTTTCGCACATCCACAAGACAAGCTCCAAAGTTTTATGAAAAAGGTGAGCCAGCCGAAGAAAAAGAAATAAGTTTAGAACTTAAAATTATGGCTGATATTGGAATTATAGGTATGGCAAATGCAGGTAAGTCGACTTTGCTATCAAAAATTTCAAATGCGCACCCAAAGATTGCGGATTATCCTTTCACCACATTAACACCTGTACTTGGGATTGTTAAATATGGAGAAACGGATTCGTTTGTAGTAGCAGATATTCCAGGACTTATTGAAGGGGCATCTGAAGGTCGTGGTTTAGGATTTGATTTTTTAAGACATATAGAAAGAACGCGTTTATATATACATGTGGTAGATCCTACACAGGGAAATGCTTACAAAAATTATAAAATGATAAATAATGAATTAAAAGCATATGATAAGAAGCTTATAAAAAGACCACAAATAGTAGTTATTAATAAAACAGAACTACTAAGTGCAAAGGAAATAAAAGATATAAAGGCTGATTTTAAGAAAAAGAAAATTGAAATAGATTTTATTTCTGCGAAAGACAGTCAGGGTTTAGATAAGATACTGCATAAAGCATACAAGCTTTTCAAGCAGCTAAAACCGCTACCAGAGGAAAAGGCTCAGCCAATACCAGAAGTAATAGATAAGTTAATAATGGAAAAATATGAAGAAGGTGTATATATATTAAGAAATAAAAGAGTGGAAAGATATGTGGCTATGCTTGATTTTGAATCTAATGAAACTTTTTTAGTTTTTAGAAGGTATCTTGAAAAAGAGGGCTTGAATGATTTTTTTAAGAAAAATGGCGTTCAAGTAGGAGATACGATTGTGATAGGTGAAAAAGAGTTTATTTATGAGGAAGGTTAGGAAATAAATCATAGCTCAAAGCCAAGTTAAAGGCAATTTGCTGAATTGGAGCGGTTATGTACAAAAGAATCGTAATAAAAGTAGGCACTAATCTGCTAACAGACGGAAAAGGCATTAAGAAGGTTTTTATGAAGTCTTTGGTTGATCAGCTTTCAAGTCTTCATGCCAAAGGAAAGGAAATAATACTTGTCTCTTCTGGTGCAATCGGAATGGGTGTTAAGAAGCTTGGAATGGATAAGAAACCTACTGCTATTTCTGAAAAGCAGGCTGTGGCAGCTATAGGGCAGATAATGTTAATGCAGGTTTATGAAACAGCTTTCAGCTTAAATTCAATATCAGTAGCCCAGGTATTGCTCGGCCATGATGATATAAAAAATAAGACTAAAAATGCAAATGCAAGAAACACCTTAAATAAGCTTTTGGAGTGGAAAGTAATACCAATAATAAATGAGAATGATACAGTGGCGACTGAAGAAATAAAATTTGGTGATAATGATACTTTGGCAGGAATTGTAGGTAGTTTGGTTTCAGCTGATATGGTTATCATACTTACTTCAGTTGATGGTATTTACGACAAGAATCCAGATACGCATGTTGATGCAAAAATAATAAAAGAAATAACAGATATTAATGAGGCAATAAAAAAAATAGATACTAAGGGCAAAACCAGTATGGGTACTGGTGGCATGATTACTAAACTCGAAGCTGCCAGAAAGCTTAATTATGTCGGGATACCGCTTGCAATTGCCAATGGCAATAGTGATGGGATTATAGAACAAATTGTTTCTGGAAAAAATGGAGGAACAATAGTAAGTAATAAAAATATTAAATTAGGTTCAAAAAAAACATATATACTTATGTCCTTAAAAGAAAAAGGTAAAATTAAAGTAGATGAAGGAGCAAAAACAGCGCTTTTGAGTTCTGGAAAAAGTTTGCTTGCTGTTGGGATTAAATCTGTTGCAGGTGAATTTAATTTTGGTGATGCTGTTGAAATAATAGATGAGGACGGAAATAAAATAGGTAAGGGCATAACAAACTATTCTTCTGCTGACATAGTTTCTATAAAGGGCAAAAAAAATATTGATATAAAAAAAGTCCTTGGTGATTTATTTTATGAAGAAGTAATTAATAGGGATAACCTTTTCATATACAAATAGTAGATTTAGGTAATGATTTTTGTGAGTAAGGTATTATAATGTAGGCTGTCACAGAAAAAAGATTTCACCGCTGAAAAACTTGATTTCGTAATGATAAGCAAAAATTCTAAAGGATGCTTCCATGACAAACCGCAGTATTATAGAAGTTTTACATCAAATATCTGAACTGCTTGAAATCAAAAATGATAATAAATTTAAAATACGAGCATATGTAAAATTAGCTCAGTTTTTATCAGGATATGAACATGAGTTGGAAGATATATATAAAAAAGATGGCTTAAAAGGTTTAACCTTAGTTCCAAATTTGGGAGAGGGTATTGGTATGAAAATAGCAGAATTATTAGATACTGGAAAATTAAAATATTTAGATGAACTAAAAAATGGTCTTCCTCTTGGTGTAGAACAATTCCTAAAAATTCCTGGTATGGGTCCTAAAACAGCTTTTTTTGTGGCAGACACATTAAAGGTAAGAAGTGTTGAAGAACTTGAAGAAGCATTAAAAGAACATAAGCTGAAGGATCTAAAAGGGTTTGGGGAAAAAACTGAAGAAAAAATATTGAAAGGTATTGAAATTCATAAAAGAGGACATCAAAGAAAACTGCTCGGTTATGTATATCCTATAGCAGAGGCTATTATAGAGGAATTAAAAGCAAAACATAAAATAATAAAAATAGAAATGGCTGGCTCTATTAGGCGAATGAAAGAAACAGTTGGAGACATAGACATACTTGTTGTCTCAACTGATAAGTCCATAATGGACACATTTTGCTCATTGAAAGATGTAAGTTCGGTAATATCAAAAGGACCAACGAAAGCTTCTATATATACAGTATATGGCATACAGGTGGATTTACGGCTTGTAGATATAGAGTCCTATGGTGCTGCAGTACAGTATTTCACAGGTTGTAAGGAACATAATGTGTTAATGAGAGAAATTGCAGTAAAGGCGGGATTTAAGTTAAATGAATATGGATTATATAATGCAAAAACGGAAAAGCTTATAGCGGGTACTACAGAAGAGGAAGTTTACAATGAATTAGGACTTCAATATATCCCTCCTGAACTTAGGGAAGGTTCGGATGAAATTATTATGGCTATTGAAAATAAAATACCCAAGCTTTTGGAATTAAAAGACATAAAAGGGGATATGCATTGTCATTCATTATATTCAGATGGTCATGATACTATAGAAAATATGGCTGCAAAAGCCATGAAACATGGGTATGAATATATTTCAATTACAGACCATTCACAATCTCTAATAGTTGCTCGTGGTTTAAAACCAGAAGCTATTTTGAAACAGGAAAAAGAAATAGACAAATTAAACGAAAATAATGAAAAATTTAAAATATTTAAAAGCACCGAGGTTGACATACTTGAAGATGGGTCCCTTGATTATCCTGATAGTATCTTAAAAAAAATGGATTTAGTAATTGGTTCAGTACATAGTCATTTTAATTTGACGAGACAGGAAATGACAAAACGCTTCCTTAAAGCCATGGATAATAAATATCTTACAATAATAGGGCATATAAGCGGAAGGGTTATTAATCATAGAGACGCATATGAACTGGATTATGAAGAGATTTTCAAGAAAGCTGTGAAGACTGGCACTGTAATAGAAATCAATGCCAATCCAGAAAGGCTTGATCTTATAGATATACGCATTAAAGAAGCAATAAAAATGGGTGTAAAAGTATGCATAGGAACAGATGCGCATACTAAAGAACAGCTTGATTATATGAAGTATGGTGTAGGTAATGCCAGACGAGGTTGGGCCATGGCAGAAAATATTTTAAACACTATGACATTAAAACAGTTAAGTAAGTGGCTCGCTTCAAGAAAATAATGGAGTTAATTTATTTTTACTATTTTGCAGCGCTGAGCCAGTTTTGCATGTCATTTATGATAGTTGGGGAATATCCAATATATATGTATTGTATGATACCTTTAGAATCAATAATTAAAACAACTGGGTTTGATTGGAAAAAGTATTCCTTAGGAATATTTGAGTAAAGTGTTCTATATCGTATTTTTAAAATAGAGGTAAGCTCACTTATTTCTGCATGATCTTGGTCTTTTGTTATATTTAACCAAAATAAATTTGGTTTCGTTAAAGTAATAGCAGAAATATTATTAGCGACTAATTCACTTAATTTGCTGGATGCTTCTGAACTGTCAAGAAAAGTCAATACTGCAAAGCGCTTGCCAACTATATCTCGAAGTTTATAAACGGTGTTATCTTTCATACCTATAATAAAATCACTATAAGCAGATCCTGTTTTTATAATATTATAAGATGGATTAGTCTTCTTGAATATTAAAAAAATAAATGCGAATATAAAAGCACATATTATTATTAAAAAAAGCCATATTGTTTTATTTTTCATTCATCACTTTCCTATACAAAAATTTGAAAATATTTTATCCAAAACATCTTCTGTAGCTATTTCTCCTGTTATTAATGACACTGAAGCTGCGGCTGCTTTTACGTGTTCGGCGGCTGTCTCATAACTTGAGTTGTTGTTTATGCAAAGCAAACCCTCTGCTATATCTTTTAACGCTGAATCTAAAGCTGTCTTATGTCGAAGTGCTGATATAGCTGGTTCGTTTTCGTCATTTAAATCTTTTGATTTAATTATAATAGCTTTTATGGTTTTTGTTAAGTTATTTATGTTCTCGTTTTTTAGTGCTGATACACTTATGATTGGAGCTTCTGCTTTTAATATACTTGTCAAAGAGGTAGCATCAAAAGCTTTTGTCATGTCGGTCTTGTTCAACACTATAATATGTGGTTTGTTAAGTATTTCTGCGTATAATAGTTTATCTTCGTTAGTAATTGGAGATGATACATCCATAGTAAAAATTACTACATCTGCACTTACTATGGCTACTTTGGCTCTTTTGATGCCTTCTTCTTCAATTGGATTGCTCGCTTGTCTTATGCCTGCTGTATCTGTTAATATCACGGGTATATTATCTATAATAATAGTTTCTTCTATAGTATCTCTGGTTGTACCAGGAATGTCAGTTACTATGGCACGATTAAAGCCAGTAAGAGCATTAAGCAAGCTTGATTTTCCTGCATTTGGTCGTCCTGTAATGGTAACTTTTGCACCTTCTTTTATTAATAAACCTTTTTCTGCACTTTTAATAAAGTTTGTAATTGAAATTATTATTGCTTCAAAACTTGAAGTTAAAGCTAATAGATTTGAAGTAACATCGTCTTGCTCAAAATCTATATCCGCTTCAAGCATTGCGAGAAGTTCAATAATCCCGTTGCGCAAGTCTTCTATCACTATTTTTTCTGCTCCAAAGAGCTGGTTTACTGAAATTTTAAGTGCTGCCTCAGTGCGTGCTGAAACTATATCTGAAACTGCTTCAGCTTTTGTAAGATCCATTTTTCCATTTAAAAAAGCCCGTCTTGTAAAGTCTCCAGGGAAGGCTAAGTTTGCTCCGTTGATAATAAGTGTTTCCATTATTTTACGCATTATTAAGGGATTGCCGTGGCAAGAAAGTTCTGCCATGTCTTCTCCGGT
The DNA here is from genome assembly GCA_037138355.1 of bacterium. GTDB lineage: Bacteria > Oederibacteriota > PGYV01 > PGYV01 > Palsa-1178 > PALSA-1178. Next base: position 3,619 of record JBAXIL010000003.1, on the reverse strand, counting down.
ATATGAATCAGGGGATTTAAAAATTGAGAGCAAAGCTTCATCAATAATATTTGAAGTATTATGAATGGTACCCAGTGATATTGAAGCATTAGAAATATTAGTTATATTTTTATTTTTATTTTTAAAACTAAAAATTTTTGCTATTATTTCAAAAGTATTTGATCCAGATATACGAATGATACCTATAGGAGAACGCGATAGACCTGTTGCTATTGCAGCTATTGTTAAATTTTTTACTTTCATAAAAGGGATGTTATAACTAATTTTTTATAGGAACCTCTGCCTAATGAAAAAGTTTTAATATTATCTAAGTCTTTGCACTCTTCATGAATAAGTTTTCTTTCATAGGAAGGGAGGAGTTCAGTTATTGTTTCTGATTCCAAAATGAGGGTTTTCTCGACCATAGTTTTTACTAAACTTTTAAGGTAAGAGGCTCGCTTGTCTATGTAGGAATCTACATCTATTATTATCTGTGTGTGTCTTCGTAGATTTTTGTCAAGGATAGAAGACAGAAGATATTGTAAGGCCACAATATTCTGACCATTTTTTCCTATTAAAAGTCCATCTTTGCCAGAAGTTTCTACCGACAGTATAACGGCATCTTTCTGTTTTATTATCGCTATTTTAAATCCAATAAAGCGCATAAGAGTTAATAATTTTGTGACTATTTCTACGGCATAAGTAATATCGCTGTCGGATATTATCGTGGGTTTAAAAGCGTTTGTTGAAATTGGTCTAACACTGCATTCGATAGTGTATTCTTTTTTGTCTGTATATATTTTTTCACATATAAGATTTAGGGAAACTGATTCAAGAGAAGCTTTTGTTTCATCCAAATATTCTTTAACCGCAGAAGAAATCGTCGCGGCTGTTTTTTTTACGCTACTCATTAAAACCTCCGAGCTATTAAACTAATAGCTTAAACCCCATACTGAAATGCAATATTTGCGTTTTGGACTTTTAGTTATTGATTATTTTTTAGACCTGTTTACCAGCATTTGTTGGGCTATACCAAGCACATTGGATATACTCCAGTAAAGCATAAGACCTGCTGGCCATGAAAATGACATATAAGTTAAAAATACAGGCATACCATATAAAAGTATTTTTTGTGAAGCATCGCTCTGACCATCCATAGAAGGTTGTGCTGACATTTTTTGTTGAATTAGCATAGTTATTCCCATGAAAACAGGAAGAATAAAGAACTTGTCAGGTTGTGATAAATCGGTAATCCAAAGTGCAAACTTAGCCCCTTTTAATTCCACAACATTGATTAAGGTACCATAAAGCGCGATGAATATAGGAAGCTGCAAGAGCATAGGCAGACAACCGCCAAAAGGATTTATCTTGTATTCCTGATATAGTTTCATGGTTTCTTCGTTTAATTTTTGGGCATCATCTTTATATATTTTTTTCAAGGTTTCCATGCGAGGCTTTATGACAGCCATTTTTGATTGTGTTTCCTTCATTTGTTTAAAACTGGAGTTGGATGGAATCCATAGAATAAGTCGAATCAAGAAAGTTAAAAGCAGTATGGCAATACCATAATTTTTAGTGACTGTATAGATATAATCAAGTCCGTAAAACATCCATACACCTAAAAATCTAATGCCACCTAAATCTACTATTTTGTCCATACCAAGTTTTTTTAATCTATGAAACTCTGCAGGACCTATGTATGAATCAATGGCAATAGTTTCTGTAGCACCTGGGCTTACAAGCATATCGCGAAGGTTCATACCAAGATAAACAAAACCACCTGCTTCGTCCTTTATTACTGTATTTTTGATGTCTACTTTCAATAAAGGTTTTAAAGCTGAAGTAAAGTAAAGATCTTTGACAGCAATCCAATCAGGAATTGCTTCAAGTGCAATTATTTTATTTTCTTTACTTTTTAAATTAGTTGTAAGTTGTTTAAATGTTTTATCAAACTTATACACAACTTTATTAAAACCACCACCCACACCGCTTTTTATACGAGTTAATTCCCCAGGAAGGTAGTGTACATTAGGGCCCCAGGAATACTGCATATCCTTAAAAGCATAAGGAGTAGAAGACTTATTGATAAATTTTAATTTTGTATTGATTGTGTAAGAGTCTTCAGGTATGGAAAATTCTTTTACTATTTTAATACCTGGTTTTAATTGTTTTGAAAAAGATATGGTTTGTGTGCCGTTATTGGATGTTATACCTTCATTTACCCATGCGGAGTCAACAAGGTTTGTTCCAGTAGTATAAAGACTTAAATAGGTGGCAACTGATCTGGCTGGAAGCATTTCTAATTGTTCATCTTTTCCGTTTTTCATATCATTATATTTTTTGAGTTTAAAACTTGAAAGAGAGCCGCCAATGTTTGAAAAAGAAACGATAGCAAGGTTGTTTTCTATTTTAAACAATTTTTCTTTTGTTGACCCTATAGTAGAGGATTTCTTGTGGTCATTAGTTAAAGTTGTTGAATTGCTTGTTTGAATACCAGAAGTCCCCTGAACTGTTGCAGCTTGGGACGCAACTGCTGTGGCGTCAGGAGCTTTTGGTTTAGGCCCATAAAAATAATTAAAACCAAAAAGTATGGATCCAGATATTAATACAAATACTATAAGCTTTTTAGAATCGTTGTTCATAAAAAAAAACCTCCTAATAAATTAGAATAACAAAAATTTTAAGTTTTGAGTTTTAAGATACAAAAACTAATTCTTTTGATTTATCTTATAACTAAAAACTTCAAATTGTTTTTAGCTGTCTTTGACAACTAAAGCAAAGGGTCAAATCCGCCTTTACTCCATGGGTTACAGCGTAGTATCCTTTTTATTGCCATAAATCCACCTTTTAAAGAACCATATTTTTCTATTGCTTGTAAACTATACTCTGAGCAAGTAGGACTAAACCTACATGTTTGCGGCAGGTAAGGTGAAATACCTTTTTTGTAAAGTGTTATCATAGCCATTAGTAGTTTCCTCAATTATAGCCTCTTCCTTGCACTTTCAAAAAGTCTAAAAAGGTTTGCATTAATCTCTGCAAAAGATTTTAAGGCAGGCATTCCTCGTCTTGGCATAATCAAAACACTATAATTTGCGAGAGTGCTTTTATTATTGTGATAAGCCGCCCGTATCCAGCGTTTATATCTGTTGCGGTCGACACTAAGTTTTATAGATTTTTTTGCGATATTGGCTACAAAAAAGCCTGTTTTTGAATCCACGGGTTTTATCAAATAAACAGAAAAAAAAGTATTACCTTCTTTGATTCCGTTTTTAAGAATAAACTTAATGTCTTTTGTCTTGGGAGTCTGGCGTCCGATGTATGTAACCCCATGTTTATAAGTAGTTTATAGTGTAAGTTTAACTTTCAAATTTAAATTTTAAACTTGTCCTATTTTGGTCTTGTTAAAGCTTTACGGCCCTTACGGCGTCTGGCATTGATTACTCTTCTGCCGTTTTTTGTTAACATCCTTTTTCTAAAGCCGTGTTTCTTTTTTGCTTTTCTTCTATTAGGTTGAAAAGTCCTTTTTGGCATTGTTTTTCTCCATTTTCATTGAGTTTTATATGATTTTTTTAAAAATCGACCATAATTATAGGCGAAAAGGGAGGAAGTGTCAAGGATAAATAGAGATAAAACAGTGACA
>JBAXIL010000002.1:0-87232 GCA_037138355.1 bacterium | reverse complement strand
TGACGATTACTCAGTCCTTCACAAAAACCGCAACAAATACATTTACGGACACATTTACGCAAACAATTACAAAGACATTTACGAACACTGTTACGCAAACAGCAACAAAAACCGCAACGCAAACTGCTACTTATACAATGACGATTACTCAGTCCTTCACAAAAACCGCAACAAATACATTTACGGACACATTCACGCAAACCATGACAAAGACATTTACGGATACTGTTACGCAAACAGTAACAAAAACAGCAACGCAAACTTCGACTTTAACAAATACAGTCACGCAGACATTTACGCAGACATTTACAAAGACCTTTACAGATACATTTACTCAAACAGTAACAAATACTGCCACGCAGACTTCGACTTCAACTATGACATTTACGCAGACATACACAAAAACGGCGACAAATACAGTCACGGAAACATTTACGCAAACCTTTACAAAGACCTTTACTGACACCGTCACTCAAACAGTAACAAAAACAGTAACGCAGACTTCTACTTCAACTATGACATTCACTCAGACATTTACAAAAACAGCTACAAATACAGTCACGGAAACATTTACACAGACATTTACAAATACCTTTACAGATACTGTTACTCAAACAGTAACAAAAACCGTAACACAGACTTATACTTCAACTATGACATATACCCAGACATTTACACAAACAGTTACGAATACATTTACTGAAACAGTCACAAATACATTTACAAAAACATTCACAGATACATATACGCAAACATTTACAAGAACATTTACAGAAACATCCACGGAAACCTTTACAAAAACAGTAACGAATACCTTTACGGAAACAGTAACGAATACGGTGACGAATACATTTACGGAAACATTTACGCAGACATTTACAAACACATTTACAGAAACCTTCACACAAACATTTACAAGAACATTTACGGAAACATCCACGGAAACCTTTACAAAAACAGTAACGAATACATTTACGGAAACAGTAACGAATACGGTGACGAATACATTTACAGAAACATTTACGCAGACATTTACAAACACCTTTACAGAAACCTTCACACAAACATTTACACGAACATTTACAGAAACATCCACGGAAACCTTTACAAATACAGTAACCAATACCTTTACGGAAACAGTGACGAATACAGTAACGAATACCTTTACTGAAACCTTTACGGACACGGTAACAAATACGGTTACAGACACTTTTACCCAAACCGATACATTTACTATGACAATGACAAGTACGGTTACAAATACTATTACAGATACCTTCACAAAAACATTTACATCGACTTTTACTGTAACAAATACAATAACAGATACATATACTTTTACGAAAACAGCTACTCCTACCTACACAAGTACTGAGACTTTTACGAAAACAGTTACAAATACCGTAACAAAAACTGTAACGAATACGGTGACAAAAACTGTCACGAATACAAGTACTTATACGGTTACGCCTTCAGTGACAAAGACAATTACGAATACTTATACAAAAACATTGACTTCTACTATTACAAATACTTTTACTCGTACAGCAACTCCGACAATAACGAACACTCATACCATAACTCAGACCTTTACTAATAGTCCTACTTTCACAGTTACACCAACGAGCACGCCGCACCCATCACAACTGACAATAACTAAAAATTATTCAGGCAGTAATGATTACAAAATCGGAACGCAGTTTGATTTTGTGATAGTCGTAAAAAATGACGATATTTATCCTGCATATAATATAGCGGTATGGGATACCTTGCCTGATGAATTGCGTTTACTTGAAAATCATGATGCCTACACTCCAATACTTTTAGATAATAATGTAATTATTTGGGATATGGTAGGAACGACATTGAATCCAGGGCAAAGCTTAGAATTGAAATTTTCTGTGGAAGTGGTAAAATACCGCGACAGCAATGACCCATTTACAAATAGGGCCGCGGCAGATTACAATGATTGGGTAAATGTGGGAACTCAAAAACATCCACCGATTTACTCAAATTTGATGTTTTATCCAGCAGGTATGCCTGCGGTTTATCCGAACCCGTTTAATTTATATACAGCGATAAACGGAAGACTTAAATTTGAAAATCTTGAACGGGGAACAGTGATTTATATATATACTGTTTCAGCGGAACTATTAAAAGTCATTGGCCCAGTAGATTCACCGAGAGCATATTGGCAAGGTGATAATTATAAGAATCAGCAAGTGGAAGCAGGAGTATATTTTTATGTAGCAAAGCAATTGAGTGGAAAAGTTTATAAGGGAAAAATATATGTCATTAAAAATAAGTAAATACGGTGGTGTTAAAATGAAGCTAAAGCGAATATTGGCGCTGTTGATATTTATTTTTCTTGTTACAGGTGTGGCAGTGGCAACAGGGTCAGGTGCTACTTGGGCCAATAGTATGAAAATTGCACAAGGTGCCAGACAAATAGGTATGGGCGAAGCATCTGTAGGACTTGCGGATGATGTGAATGCCATGTTTTGGAATCCAGCAGGATTGGCTTTTATAGCAGGGCAGCAGTTTAGTCTTATGCACTCAAGCTGGCTTATGGATATTAATTCTGAGTATGTTGCTTATAGTATAAACCTTGAAAAAATTGCGGCTTTTGGAATTTATGCTAACTATATGAATTTTGGTGAGATAACTCAAACATTGGAGAATCCTGTGGAAGAATATATTTTGACTTCTGATAAGGCTGCGGCAAGTACTTTAAATCTTGCATTGGCAGTTAGCAAAAAAATATCTGATTTTGTAGGTCCTTATTCTGGGCTATCAGATTTGGCAGTGGGTTTAAGAATAGTAAATATTGCAGAAAAAATATATTCAGATGAGGGTAGCGGTAATGCTTTCACAGCAAGCTTATTGTATCAGCCCAAGTTCGTGGATCATTCTTTTGGGCTTACTATTGAAAACTTTGGACTATCTGTCAATAGGGGAGCACTTCCACTCGCAGTAAAACTGGGTTTTGGTTATGTCTCTTCGTCTGATGATATTGTAGATAGCTTCTCTGATGAGTCGTTTATAAAAAATAATAAGAAAAATCTTGCATTAGGTTTGGATGTAGCATTTTACCCGATTGATAATGTGACAAAAATAAATTTGGGAGTTGAGAAGGGCTGGTATTTTAACGACAATAATATCTTGACCTTAAGAGGTGGAGTACAGCTCGGTTATGATATGCAGCTTATAGGAAGATGGTCGGCAGGTGCGGGTTATAAGATAGTCACAGGCAAGGATATGGCGTTTAGTGTTGATTATGCCATAGCTGATTTTGTTGACTTAGGGTTAACTCATAGGTTTTCTTTGACAGGCAGTTTTGCTCCTTTAGTGACGCAAACTCATAGGGATATACCAGATTTAAAATCAGCAATAGCACATTATACTAATGGAGTTTCACTATTGAGAAAGAACAAAACAGAAGCGGCAAAGTCAGAGTTTAGAGAAGCAATAAGAAGAAATAGAAAATTTGAATGGGCATATATAGGCATGGCATTGTGTAATAAAAAAGCTGGAAATGCGATTATTATGCAGTTGTATTTTGATAAAGCTATTGAGGTATCTACCGATAAAAATATTAAAGCGATTAAAGATTATGTTGGAAAAAATGGGGGACTACCACATAATTAGTAAATAGAACTTTATTTAATTTTTCCACGGACTACGAATATTTATGTTTTTATGGAGTAATTGTTAGTTAGTTAGATAGTATGTTTAATATATTGTCTTATTTTTAATACCCGAAAGCCTGATTTTGACATTGTGTCGTAATCAGGCTTTTGTTTTATGGCCAATTTATGTGTTTTTTTAGGTGAAAAAAGCCACTCCAAAAGGTTGACAATTTGAGCTGTTTTGGATATAATTATGCATATTTTGTTTGATATGTTTTTATGCATTAAACCATTTAAATTAAAGGTAAAAAAATATTGGAGGTGGCTTGTGGTCGCATATTTTGGATATCTTATGAATTGGTGGGTTATTTCATTATTAATAGGTCTTTTTGCTTTCCCTTTAAGCTTTTATCTTTTTAGAAAATCACATGACAAAGGGTATATGTTTTCTAAAATTATAGGGCTTTTTATTGTGGGATACCTTTCGTGGTTAATCGGTTTCATAAACTTCTCAAATATTTCCATTATCTTTGTTATTTTAATTATGCTGGCGGCTTCGGCATGGATATTCATTCAAAATAAACAAGAAATGCTTGATTTTATGAGCGAAAAATTTGCATTAATCTTAATCACAGAACTCTTCTACCTATTCATATTTCTTTTTTATGCCTTCTTTAAAATGTACCATCCTGACATACTCGGACAGGAAAAGTTTATGGATTTTGCTTTCTTAAATGCAGTTGGTAAGTCGGACCATATGCCACCTTTTGATCCATGGATGGCAGGAGAGAAAATGACTATCAGTTACTATTATTTTGGATATGTCATGATGGGAATTATCCTTAAATTAACTTCTATACCTAACGGCATGGCTTATAATGTAGCGCTCACATACCTTTATGCTATATCGGCAATTGGCGCGCTCGGTTTAATGTATAATTTAACAAAAAATTATTTAATGGGTTTTGTGGCTTTTGCATTTTTGTTGGTTTTAGGAAATCTTGACGGTGTAAGGCAGTTGTTTCATAATAAAGGTGCATTTTTTGATAATTTTAACTGGTGGAACCCCACCCGTATTATGGATTACGAAAAAGATTACACTATAACTGAGTTTCCATTCTTTTCGTTTTTGTTAGGGGATATGCACCCACATCAAATGGCTATACCTTTTGTTCTTCTCGCCTTAAACACGGCTTTAACATTTATAAAATCTGAAGCAAAGCGCCTTTATGAGGCAACAATTGAAAAAATTTCTTTTCTTGTTTTCTCGGGTTTAGTACTTGGCGGTTTATGGTTCCTTAATTCTTGGGATTTTCCAACTTACTTCTTTGTCACAGCCTTGTGTATAGTTTCATATAAATACGGCCGTGATGAAAAGTTCGAAACGCATTTTAAGGATATGGGAATTGCGCTTGGCATTATCTTTGTTGTTGCTATTGTTGCTTATCTTCCTTTTACTTTGTTCTTTAAGAATCAGGTAAAAGGTATTGGCCTTGTTGCAGTAAATACAAAGTTTTCTGATTATTTAATAATATTTGGAGTTATGCTTTTTCCTGTTGCGGTATTTTTGGTAACAAGAATACTTAATTGGATATATGCTATACAGCTACAGGGTGCTGGTTCAAAGTCAGTAAAACGTGAGCTTTATTGCCCTCGTTGTTCGTCTGTATTCCGTGAAGGTAAAGTCATATGCGGAAACTGTGGTTATATGATTTCTGGAGATGAGCTTCATTTAGGTGGTACTGAAGTTTCAATAAAAAAATCTAACGACACGGTCATGTCTTTCTTTAAATTCTTTATTAATCCTATTGGCAATAAAAATCAAAAAGTTTATTTGTACTCACTTATAGCTCTTGGCTTGGCAATAATAATTACTATTTATAAAACAGTTATAGATAAAGGTGGCATGGGCTTGACTGCGGGATTACTTTTAGTTTTTATGGCAGTTGTTCTTCTTTTAGCTCTCACAAAAACAGAAATTAAAGAAAATCAGTTTGTGTTAATTTTGGTATTTACCGTTTTATTCGCGACATGGGGCACGGAAATATTTAGAGTAGTAGATGGTTTTAACGAAAACATAAAACTCAGAAGAATGAATACAATATTTAAGTTTTATTATCAGGCGTGGATTATGTTGTCTATAGCAGGCGCTTACTCGTTTTTCTGGGTGAGTCATTTTTATATGAAGTTCAAACCAGCAGCGGTTAAGGTAGTTTGGTATACAGTATTTTGGGTACTGTTCACTGGAGGATTTCTTTACACTCTCGGTGGAACTATTGTGAGAACAAATTCTTTTGGAAACTTCCCGACTTTGGATGGTTCTGAATTTTTAAAAGGTTTTGCTTATGATGGCAGGTTGCCAGCATATGGAGATTATCAAGCTATTGATTGGATAAAGGCAAACATAAAAGGAAAACCAGTAATACTTGAGGCGTGTGGCGGTTCATACACAGAGTATTCCAGAATAGCATCATTTACTGGTCTGCCTACTGTAATTGGCTGGCCATGGCATGAAACTCAATGGAGAGGTTCTGGAGATGAAGCTTCAAAAAGGGAAGCAGATGTGCGAGAAATCTATGAAACTCTTGATGTGAATAAAGCTACTGAACTGTTAAAAAAATATAATGTTCAATATTTATATTTGGGAGCACTTGAAAAAGATAAATACGCAAAAAGCCAAGGTGGACTTGCTAAGTTTAATAAAATGGCTGATATTGTTTATGAAAATAAAATTGATACAGTAATATATAAAATAAGATAATAATTAGGAGGAAAAAATGGCAGATACATTAAAATGTCCTAAATGCGGCGAAGAAAATCCAAAGTCTAACAGATTCTGTGATACTTGCGGGACAAAACTTGCTGCGCCTGCATCTCAAGTTGTTGTAAAAGAAGATATTGCAAAGCCAGAAGAAAAGAAAAAAATAAAAGTAATATCTTCTGTTCGACCTGTTAAAGTAGCCGTATTTTCAGATGGAGAAGTAGCACAGGATTTGGCTCCAACATCTGGGGGCATAGTAATTAACTGGGAGATGATTGCCTGGATTGTAATTTTAATAGGTGCTTTTGCGATAAGATTTATTGACTTAGGAATAAAGCCGCTACACCACGATGAATCCATGCACGCTTTTTATGGATGGAAACTTTTCAATGGTGACGGTTATACTTACAATCCTATGATGCATGGACCTTTTCACTATCATATGAGCGCTCTAATGTATTTTTTATTTGGTTCATCTGATTATACGGCAAGGGTAGGACCAGCTGTATATGGAATGATAGGTATACTTCTTATTTGGAATTTCAGACCTTACATGGGGAAGGTTGGAGCTGTAATAGCAGCTTTTTTGATGGCCATATCACCTACTTGGGCGTATCAAGCAAGGTTTATGCGTGAGGATATTTTTATGGTGGTAGATACGATTATGATTTTCATTGGCTTGATGCGATACTTTGATTCTCGAAAATTAAACTGGTTGTATTTGGCTGCAGTAGGTCTTGCTTTTGCATGGGCTACAAAAGAAGCGAACTACATAACTATGTTTATATTTGGAACTTTTCTTTTCTTCAGGTGGGTTTGGGAATATTCTTTGCGTGTGACGCCTGATAAATTTGCCAAAGAAGGTTTTGTGTATAGAACTGTGGAATATTGGCTTGGTGAAGGTAAGTGGGATTTCCTGAAAGCTCTGGGTCTCTTTGTTTTGGTACATGGCTTATTATATTTTAACAAACAAGGTCCATTTTTTGAAAAGTTTTGGAGTAACTTAAAAGGAATTCCAGATGGTTATGTCGGCGGCCTTGTTTATTGGTTAGGTCAGCATGGAGTCGCGCGCGGAAGCCAGCCGTGGAATTACTACTTACTTATGCTTCCTTTTTATGAAATGTTATCAGTGTTTTTTATGGGTATTGCTTCGGTATATTACATTGTTGTGCCTAAGAAAAGAACATTTTTTAATATATTCCTTATATACTGGTGGATTATGGCAGTTTTAGTTTACTCGTGGGCTGGCGAAAAAATGCCATGGCTTGCCATACATCCTTTGCTTCCTATGCTTATTTTAGCAGCTCAAATGCTAACAGATGTATTTACCAGAACTGACTGGGGTTGGAAACGGTCTGCTGGAATTACGATCTTTATATTGTTGGCAATGTTGTCGTTTCACGGGACAACATATGTATGTTTTACTGGGGCTGGAGCATCACCAAAAGAATCCCTAATTTATGTTCAGTCATCTACGGATGTAACTTTGGTTACAAAGAAAATAATAAAACTTTCAAAAAACATTAAGAATCAGCTTTGGGATTCTGCGGCTTATAGAGCTTTTGATGAACACAATTTAGAAATCGTTTGCGAAGATTATTGTACATGGCCTTTTGCCTGGTATCTAAGGGACTACAATAAGATAGCATACGATCCTAAAAATATTCCTGAAAGCGAAATGGGAAAACCAATAATACTTTCGGGAATTGAAGAGGCCAATGCTGGACATGATCAGCGGGTTAAAGATATGCTGACAGGTACGACAAAGATTGTTAATGGAAGAACTGTTCAAAAGAAACCAGAAGAAATGTACATACCTTATCGTTATAAATTAAGAGAATGGTGGGCACCAGATGAAGGAAAGTGGTGGAAGGCTCCATTTCTTAGTAAGGGAACTAATAAGGGTAAGCTGGAACTTCTTTGGGACAGATACTTATATAGAGAAGTGTGGAGTGATTTAGGGTCATATGATTTTGTGGTATATATTAGAAAAGATCTTGAAAAATTCTGGACAGGAGGCGTGGAATGATCGATATCAATATGATGTCAAAGAAAGAGAAAATAATAATATCAGTATTGTTGGGTGCAATTTTAATTTTGATTCTTGTTATGTTCAATCCTGGGAATCTAAACAAAAATGAAAGAAAAGTAGTGACTGAACCGCAAAATATTTTGACAGCAGGTGGGGCGCCTGGAACTGATAGGGGATTCTTTTCTTCTCCTAAGGATGTAGCAGTAGATAAAGAAGGAAATATCTTCGTGGTAGATTCAAAAAATGACAGAATACAGAAATTTAACAATGCAGGTACTTTCATTCTTGCTTGGGGTAAGGAAGGTAATGGTCCAAGTGAATTAAAAGAACCATGCGGTATTGATATAGGTCCAGACGGAAACATTTATGTTGCAGATACATGGAATGCCAGGGTGGCTATATTTACTGCAACAGGAAGCTTTATCAGATTTGTCGGACAAGAGCAGGGGCTTTGGGGCCCGCGTGATGTAGGCGTGGACAAAGACGGAAATGTTTACATACTTGATACTGGAAATAGCGTGATATTAAAATTTGATAATAAAGGTAAGTTTGTAATGACCTTTGGTAAAAAGGGTGGAGGCAAAGGCGAAACGGATTTTGCTGAACCTTTTAGCATGAAACAAGGCCCAGATGGAAATCTATATGTGGTTGACAGAAAAAACTTCAGAATAAAAGTCATCACTACCATGGGTAAATATGTGAGAGAAATTAAGGTAAAAGGTTGGTCAACTGATCAAGTAGCTGGTGGCTGTTTGATGGAACCATATATAGCGATAGATGAACAAAACAATAGAATATTGATTACAGATTCAACAAATCATAGAGTGCTTTCATTTAATCTCAATGGTGGTTCAGTTAAATCAATTGCTTTAGACAAGAACAAGGTAAAATTGAACTGTCCTATGGGTATAGCAGTATTGAAAAACGGACAGGCTATTGTAACGGACAATTCGGTAGGTAAGATAGCTACTATATTGGAGTAGTTTTTAGTTAAGAACCCGTTTACTGCTAAAGTTTTTGATAGCAGAAGCGATATAATCAGGAGGTCTTAAATGGCAAAGAAAAGGTCAGTCAAAAAAGCAAAAGGTAAAAACAAAAAAAAGAAGCGTGGTGGTAGTAGTCTTATGGTTTTAATAAGTGTAATTGTCTTAATTGTAATTGGCATTGTGGCTTCAAAATTTATGGGAGCACCGCCTGTAAAATATATAAAGGCTCAGAAGCTTCTTGAGTTTGGAGAGACAGGTAAGAAAAAAGGACAGCTTGATTCTCCAAAAGGGATAGCAGTATCACCTGATGATAAGTATATATATGTTTCAGCTTTCAGAAATGCTGCAATAAATAAATATCAGCAAGACGGAACTTTTGTATCAGGTATAGCAGGCGAAGGGGACAAAATTGGACAGTTTAAAGAACCTTCTGGAATAGCTGTTGATACACTGGGTAATTTGTATGTTGCAGATGCTTGGAATGGCAGAATACAAAAGTTTGATAGTAAGCTAAATCCTAAGGCACAAGTAGGTGGCACTAAAGGTGGATTTTGGAGTCCGAGGAATGTCTCTGTCAGCAAAGCTGGCGTGGTATATGTAGCTGATACTGGAACAAGTAGAATACATAGATTTGATTCAGAATTAGTAAGGATAGGAAATCCAGGTGGCGGAGTTGGAAAAGCTCTTGGTAAATTTACAGAAGTGTTTGGAATAGCTTTTGATTCACAAGGTAAAGTATATGCAGCAGACTCTGGCGGAAGAAGAATTCAGGTGTTTTCATCGGATTTAGTTCCACAGTCAGAAATAAAGGTGAAATCTTGGTCAATCAATCAACCACAATGGCCTATGCTTGCTATTGATTCTAAAGACAGGTTATATGCTGTCTCTTCAGGTTCGCAGGAAGTTGTGGTATTTGACACAACTGGAAAAAAAGTGAAGCAGATAGGTATTATTAAAAATGATGAAAAAGATAAACCTTTATTTGATAATCCTTTGGGAATTGCTATAGATTCTCAAGATAATCTCTATGTCACAGAGGTTTCAAAAAATAAAGTAATGAAGTTAAAACCAATTTTTGAATAATAAAAAAAATATTTTATTGAAAGGCGTAGAAATGGAACAGAAGGATCACTTAATAAAAGATTCCATGATTCTATTTATTGCGTCGTCAGTGGTAAATATAGTTAACTTTATATTTCACAGTTACGCGAGCAGGCTCTTGGGCCCCGAAAAGTACGGGGTTTTAGTAACCCTGCTCGCGTTTATTGTTATAGCGGGTATGCCTGCTATGGCGCTGCAAATGACTATAGTCAAACGAACCTCTATATTTAAGGCACACAATCAATTTGGAAGTGTTGAAAAACTCTTTAAAACAACTATTCTGTGGTTTTCTGGTATTGGAATATTATATTTTATTTTATTTGCAGCCATGGGTTATGGTGTTGGCGGTTTGAAAGATTTTTTTCATATAGAGGATAAGGTCCTTTATTTAATATTGGGAGCCATAGCATTTGTTGCGCTTATTATGCCTTTAGTTAGGGGCATATTGCAAGGTCTACAAAACTTTGTAGGATTAGGCGTCACTATGATAATTGATGCTTTGTTTAGATTGTTGTTTTTATATATCTTAGTTAGTGTTTTTTCTTTGGGTGTAAGAGGAGCGATAGGAACAACGCTTGTTGGGACTGCCTCTGGTTTTTTAATTGGTTTATTTTTGTTAAGGCATTTATTTAAATATAAGGAAAGTTCCACAGAAGTAATACGGAAAAGGGATATTTTAAAATATGCAATGCCAGTATTTTTCTCTATGCTCGGGTTTGCTCTTTTGAGTTATATGGATGTTTTCATGGTAAAACATTTTTTTTCCAATTATGATGCAGGCCTTTACTCGGCAACTTCAATGATAGGTAAGGCCTTTTTGTACTTTCCTTCAGCAATTGCAATAACGCTATTTCCTAAGGTTTCTGAAAGTCATGAGCTGAATAAAAATACCTTGTCACTTTTGGTGAAAAGCCTCGGTTTAACAGCATTAATTAGTTTGGGTGGTATTTTATTTTGCGCATTGTTTCCAAAAATAATTATTGGGATAATGTTTGGCGATAAGTTCTTAGCCATAGAAGGAGTTGTAAGATATTTTGGCGCTGCTATATTGCCACTTGTTTTGTTTAATGTTTTTATTAATTATAGTCTTGCTATTCATAAATACGGATTCATATATATAATGACAGCTGGAATTGTACTTTATGCAGTGGCTTTATGGTTATTTCATGGTTCTTTTTATCAAGTGGTTGGAGTATTGTTCACGGTAAATATGATAATATTAGTTTTGAGTCTTATATCATTATATTTTGAAACAAAGGTGAAAAAAAATGAAATTTAATATGCTCTCTATATTGATGCCTATGTATAATGAAGAAATGGAAGCTGCAGCAAATATCATGGAAACAGATGGGTATTTCAAAAAGATTGGAATTACTTATGAAATTATAGTAATGGATGATGGTTCAAAAGATATGACTTATAATAAAGCTTTAACTGCCAGCAAAGACCATATCAAGATATTCAAATTGCCTAAAAATGAAGGAAAAGGTGAGGCACTGCGTGGTGCTTTTCTTAAAAGTAGTGGGGACCTCGTTATGTTTTTAGATGGAGATTTGGATATACATCCAAAACAGTTTGAAGCTTTATTTGATGTAATGAAAAACGATTCGGCAGATGTGGTTATAGGTTCAAAAAGACATCCAAAATCAATTTTAAATTATCCAAAGAGTCGTCAGTTTTTGTCAGCAGGATATTTTTTCATAGTAAAGCTCCTTTTTGGACTGCCTTTGCGTGATACGCAAACTGGAATAAAGTTATTTAAAGCAGAAGTTTTGAAAAAAGTATTTCATAAAGTCCTAATAAAAAGATACGCTTTTGATTTAGAACTTCTGATATTGGCTCATTATAATAAATATAAAATATCCGAAGCTCCAGTGGTAGTGGAGTACAAAGGCAAATACGGAAATATAACGCCTAAAGTTATTTTTAATATGATGTGGGATACATTGGCAATATTTTATAGGTTGAGAATAACTCGTTATTACGATAAGTTATAATTGATATAGAGTTTTGAGTTGCTTTTAATTGCTTAAACAGGAGAGTTTTTAGATGAAAACTATAAGTATCATAATACCAGTTAAAGAGGTTAATGATTATATAAGGGAATCACTTCCTTATATTAATAAACTTGATTATGATATGAAGAAAGTTGAAGTAATTGTTCTGCCAGACAAAGCAGCTAAAATAAAAGGCAAATTCAAATTCAAGCTTAAGATAATTCCTACTGGACATATTTATCCAGGGGAGAAAAGAGATATAGGGATAAAGGCATCTAAAGGGGAAATTACAGCATTTATTGATGATGATGTATATCCAGAAAAACAATGGCTTAAAAAGGCTGTTGAAATATTTGAAAGTAGTAAAGAGATAGCAGCTGTTGGCGGACCAGCAGCAACACCACCACATGATTCGTTCTTAAAGCAGGTATCTGGCCTTATTTATTCTTCTTTTATGGGTGGGGGTGGTTATCGGTACCGCTATATGGCTGAAGCTCGTAGGTTCGTTGATGATTATCCTTCGTGTAATCTAATAATAAGAAAAGATGTCTTGAAGAAAATAGGTGGATTTAATACTGAATTTTGGCCTGGCGAAGATACGGTTATATGTCTTAAAATAGTTAAAGATTTGAAATTAAAAATAGTATATGATCCTGAGGTATTTGTCTATCATCACAGGCGTAATTTCTTTTCGGGCCATATTCATCAGGTTGTCAACTATGCAGCACACAGAGGGTATTTTGTAAAACGCTTTCCTGAAACATCTCTGCGTCCAGGGTATTTTGTTCCCACTGCTTTTGTATGTTATTTACTCAGCATTATTTATCCTGCACTTTTTAATATTAAATTACTTGGATTTTGGCTTATTCCCGCTGCATTATACTTGATATTAATAACCCTGGATGGTATAAGGATTAAAAGTTTTAGGCTTGGACTTATGACTATGTTGGGAATATTTGTTACGCATGTATTTTATGGAGTATATTTTATTAAAGGTCTTTTTTCAGGAAAATTAAAGGAAGAGTAAAGTAGTTGTTATAGCAAAAGTGTAATGAGTATTTCTAATCATTTCACTAAATACTTTTATAAGGAGCAAACAAGTGAAAGTAATGATATCGTATCCACCATTAGCAGGTGAAGGCACCCCTACCTTGGGTCAAAACAGGCAGTTTCAGTGGTTTCACAATCCTTCATTTATTTATCCCATGGTTCCTGCGTCAGCAGCTACCCTAATGAAAGAGAAGGGTTATGACTCCATTTATAATGATTCTATAGCTGAAGGTTTAACTTGGGAACAATATGAAAAGCTTCTTATATCAGAAAAACCAGATGTTATTGCTTATGAAACAAAAACTCCAGTTGTTAAATTGCATTGGCAGATAGTTGAAAAAGTAAAAAAGATATTGCCGGAAGTTAAGCTTATTCTTATGGGTGACCATGTAACTGCTATGCCAGAAGAAACTATGCTCAATTCAAAAGTTGATTTTGTAATAACTGGTGGAGATTTTGATTTTCTTATTTTAAATGTGGTTAGACACATAGAAGGAAGAGAAGCTTTAGAACCAGGAATTTGGTATAGGGAAAACGGAGATATAAAAAACACAGGAAAATTTAAGCTTGAACATGATTTGAATACATTGCCGTTTATAGATAGAGATTTAACTAAGTGGAAACAGTATGGGGAAAAGTTTTTCAAAAAGTCGCCTTATACTTATACTATGGTTGGTCGTGATTGTCCGTGGGCAAAGTGCACTTTTTGTTCTTGGACTACTTTATTTCCAACATTTAGAACAAGAACACCTGAGTCCTTGCTTTCGGAAATGGATATGCTCGTAAAAAAATATGGAATTAGAGAAATATTTGATGATACAGGAACTTTCCCACGCGGCGAATGGTTGAAAACATTTTGTAAAGGTATGGTAGAAAGAGATTATAAGATGTCTCTAATGGGTAATTTTAGGTTTGACTATATAAATTCTACAACAGCCCCCATGATGAAAAAAGCCGGATTTAGATTGCTTAAATTTGGTATGGAGTCAGGAAATCAAAGTACGCTTGATAGATTGTGCAAAGGCACCACTATAGCAGGTATAGAAGAAGGCTGCAGGATAGCCAAGGACGCTGGTATAGGCGTGCATTTAACTATTATGGTGGGTTACCCATGGGAAACACGCGATGATGCTATGCGTACATACGATTTGGCTAAGAAGCTGCTTGATAAAGGCTTAGCAGACATGTTGCAGGCGACGGTTGTAATAGCATACCCAGGAACCCCATTATATACTCAGGCAGTTGAAAACGATTGGCTCAGGTTTAAACCAGGAGAATGGGAAAAGTTTGATATGACAAGACCAGTATTTAAGTTTCCAGATATGGAACCTACGGATGTTATGAAAATCTGTGATGATATATATAAAGCTTTTATGACACCACAGTTTATGATGAGACAGGTTATGGAAATAAGAAATATGGATGACTTTATGTTCTTGTTTAAAGCAGGACAGGCAGTCATGGGCCACATACTTGATTTTAAAAGAGATAAAAAGTAAACTCCATTTATTAAATAAAGAAATTATTTAGTATTTTTTAATTCCAAGTTTTAATTTTATGGTTTCTAATGCGTATATTACTGGAACGATAAAAGAAAAATAAGGATGCAAAAACCAGGCTATATCTGGTTTTTTAATAAAGTTCTTAATTGCATCATAAAGTGGTCTTACTACTGTAACCATAGACAATATCACCAATATAAATCCAAGTTGATTGCTCTGCCAATTATACTTTCTCTCACTGGCATGTTTGTAAAATAACATTATATTGCGGTAACATTTCTTTGTGAATTCGCTTGTGGAAGCTACATGGTTATGACCTGCAGAATTTTTTAAAAAAATATATTTGTTAAAACCTTTGCTTATAATTTCCATGTTTCCTTCTATATGAAAAAAATATGGTTCTATTTCGCACATTTCGAGATATTTTCTGCGTATTAGAAATCCCTGACTGCCCAATGTTGGTACCTTATCGGCTGAGAACTCAACTAAAAAGTAATCTCCCATATCTTGGGCTTTACCATAGATCTCCCAGTTTGTTTCTGTGGCCATAAACTTATCTCTTTTTCCAAGGTAAAATGCTATGGGGTCATTGATACCAAAGAGAGAACAATATCTGTTTGCAGCAGGGTCACTTCTTCTGTAATTGAACCAACATGATTCTACGGCAACTGTTTCTGGGTGTTTTTTTAATTTTTCAACTGAAGAACTTAACCAATTTTTATCTGGAAAGTAATTGTCTATGTCCATAAATAACACAAGCTCAGACGCACTATTTTTTATGCCAATTGCTTTGCCGCGCTCTATGTGACGAGCACCATTTATGAGTATTTTACATCCTGCTTCACGAGCGATTTGAACTGTAGCATCACTTGAGTTGTCATCAACTATATATATGATGACTTTTCCACCAGAATAGTCCTGTTCTTTCAATGAATTAAGGCAGTTTTTGATATGCTTTTCGCCATTATAAACGGGTATTATTACATCAATATCCATGAGTTCTCCTTGTGGTATTAACAAATTTTAGTTATGTTAGCAGAATAGGGGCGTAAATTCAACATAAAACACGAAACAAAAACCATTTATTTCATTGACAATATTATGCATATTTATTATACTTGTTAATCGCTTTTGTAAAATAAGCATAGTAGTAATTGTGTTTATTTTACGATTAGCGTTTTTGTTATTTTGTTTTTACTTACACACAGCGATTCAGGTGCCGAGATAGCTCAGTCGGTAGAGCGACAGACTGAAAATCTGTGCGTCGGCGGTTCAAATCCGTCTCTCGGCACCATTTTTAAACTGACTTTGTCAGATTAAAAAATGAAGACAGGTGGAAGTAGAGAGAAAATAGTAGAAGAACGAGTAGTTGGTTTATCAACTCTCTGAATTTGCAATGCAAATTTTGCTGATGTAGCTCAGTTGGTAGAGCAACTGATTCGTAATCAGTAGGTCACCGGTTCAATTCCGGTCATCAGCTCCAGATTTTTTGCTTTACGACAAATAGAACAGTTGGAAAGAAAGTTGATATAAGTTTTATAATTAAATTTGAATACAAATTATGTTTACCAGGAGGTAATACAAGTGGCAATAGTAATCAGGTTAAAAAGAATGGGTAAGGAAAACGCGGCTTTTTACAGGATAGTTGTAGCTGACGAGAGACGTTCCGCAAAAGGTGGAATGTATATTGAAGAGCTCGGACATTATAATCCAATTAAAAATCCTGCGATCATAAAACTTAATAATGAGAGAGCTTCATATTGGGTTTCAAAGGGTGCAAAAGTATCACCAACCATGAACTCAATATTAAAGAAAAATGGTGTAGTAATGCCTGTAAAGAAAAAGAAAGTCAAAAAAGAAAAGAAAGCAAAAAAGGCAGCTAAATAAATTATGAAAGATTTGCTGCATTTTGTGGCCGAGCTGCTTGTAGATGATAAAGACAAGCTTTCAATAAACGAACAAGATGATGGCACTATAAAGAAGTATGTTGTAAAGGTTTCAAAAAATGATACGAAGAATATTATTGGCAGGGAAGGAAAGACGATTAAAGCTATCAGAAGTCTGATATCTATGGCTTCTATAAACAAAGGTATAAAAAGAAAAATACCGGTAGAGATCGTCGACGAGGAATAAAATGGAAATAGCAATACTTACGATATTTCCAGAGGTTTTTGAAACGGCTTTAGATTTTTCTATGATAAAGATAGCCAAAGAAAAAAAAGCGGTAAGTTTTAATGTAATCAATATAAGAGATTTTGCAATAGATAAGCATAAGACTACTGATGATGTGCCGTTCGGCGGGCTCGAAGGCATGGTAATGAAGATAGAGCCTGTCTATCAAGCAATAGAAAGTGCTAAGGATGGAAGTGGTAATAAAGATAAGAAGCATAAGACTGTTCTTTTAAGCGCGTCGGGGAAGAAGTTGACGCAGAAAAAGCTTGAAGAGTATTCAAAACTTGACGGCATGACACTGATATGCGGTAGGTATGAAGGCGTGGATGAACGCGTTCTTGAATTCATAGATGAGGAAATATGCATTGGGGACTATGTTTTAAGTGGTGGGGAATTTGGAGCTTTAGTGATAATAGAAGGCATAATAAGGCTTCTGCCTGGAGTGCTCGGAAATGCCGATTCTGCTGTTAATGAGTCTTTTGTAAACGGCATACTTGACTATCCTCACTATACGAGACCAAGAGAGTTTATGGGTTTAAAGGTGCCAGAGGTTCTAACATCTGGAAATCATAAAGAAATAGAAAAATGGCGCAGAAAACAGGCTTTGCTTAAAACATTTAAAAACAGGCCTGAGCTGCTTGAAAATATAAAATTAACAAAGGAAGATAAAAAAAATCTGGAAGACATAAAAGGATAAAAGGAGCTAATAAAATGGCAAACATCCGGGAAATTGTAGAAAAAATATACAAGAAAAAAGGTAGAGATTCAAACAAGCTCGCAGTAGGTTCGACGATTAAAGTTAATACAAGGATTTTGGAAGGCGGAAAAGAAAGAATACAGGCTTTTGAAGGTATTTTAATCGCGAAAAAAGGTACAAATCTTGATTCGATGATTACAGTTAGAAAAATATCTGCAGGCGGAATCGGCGTGGAGAGAACATTTCCAATGCATTCGCCTATGATAGAGTCAATCACTGTTGTAAAACAGGGTGATTCTACCAAGTCAAAACTTTATTCACTACGCGATAATTCTGGAAGAAAAGCAAAGAAAGAAGCAAAGAAATTTGCTTCAGATACTTTATCTGCAGAATCAGTGGAAATCAATAAGGAAGCTGTAGAAATAGAAGCAGAAAAAGCAAAATCAAAAGACGAAAGAAAAGCTGAACATGCCGCAGATAAAGCAGCAAGTAAAAAAGGCGGAAAGAAAAAATAATATTGTATTAAATATAATATCTTTAAAAAAACCCGAGAGAAATCTCGGGTTTTTTTGTTTTGTTTAATAAAATCTGTAAAAGACGACTAAAATGATGTAACAACATGAATTGTGGTGCTTTTTGTTTAATTTGTGTTAAAATGAATTTCAAGCCAAATAATCTACAATTAATATTTAATTATAGAAAAATAGGAGGCAAAGGTATGAAAAAAGTATTTAGTTTCAATGTGATTATAATTTTTATGGTTTTAGCTTTTAACTCATGTGTTTACTATGTGGATCGTCCTTATGCGGATTTGATTCATACCTCCCAGCCAAGCTATTCGTACGGTGTTAATAACGAACAATATTTTACAGATAGAAATAATATGAACACCATAAAATTTTTAATTTTACAAATTTATAACAATAGGTATTTCTTTTATGAAGGAAATACAGTAGTTGCTGTGTGGATTTTTCAACCAAATAAAACAGTTATTAAAAGAGGAAAAACGATTGAGGGCTTAGTTAAGGTTTTTTATAAGCCAGATATGCCAGCTGCTGAAATAGTTTATAAAAACAATGAACGAGATGGGGTTTGTAGATTCTATAATGAAAATGGTAAACCTATGGAAATAGGTCAGTATAAAAAAGGTGTAAGGTATGGGGATTGGAAAAGATTTAATGAGCAAGGTGTAATTGAAGAGGAGTTTGTGCTCGATAAAGAAAAAATTACTTATAAGCTTAAACCAAAGAATTATGTGAAAAAGACATACTCTAAGGACTTTGCTTATCTGGGCACGGAACATGAATTCAAAAAAGAAATTAAACAAGATTTAAGCACAGAAGATAGTAATCCTGGAAACGATAGCAAAGCTTTTGGTGTTAACCCTATGGAAAGTAAAATAGCTGTTGATAAAGTAATAGTAAACGAAAATAATGCTGCTGTAAAAAACGATAAAAAGACAATTGAAAGTCCAAGAGCAGAAGCTACTTTAATTCCAGTAAATAAAAGAAATAACAACTCAAATAATAGACAGGTTAAAGTTAATAAAAAAGTTGGTATCAAAGTATCAGATAAAAACAGTACTGAAATATTAAATGATAGCAACACTGCTTCTGTTATTGTTCCGACTGAGGAAGTCAATGATCCCAAAGCTCAATCACAGCAGGGACATAAATCGAACATGGCTGAGAAACAAAAAAGTCAAAAAATAAGTAAAAATAAGAATAGACAAAATGAAGCTCTAAATACTGAAACAATAAATTCTGATATTGCTGATGAGGCTTTGCCACCAGACACGACTGACACTACGGGAGAGGCACAAGCTAATAATGAGAAAGCACAAAAAGAGAAACATATTCAAGACAAAAAAGATTTGAAAAACAATCAGGATAATCAAGACGATAATAAACCAAATATGGAAAACAATCGCTGATTCTTTATCTCTTATACATTGCCCAGTAAACACCAAAAGGAAATATGGAGATAAGCATTATTATGGCCTTTATACCGCTAAGTGGCATATATTGCAGAAATAATACAAAAACAATAAGCATGGTAATTCTACCGATTGCTATAGGTACATCCCTTGCTACTATATATTCCATTTTTCTTTCGCTCGCTTTGGCATCTAAGCTTATGACATCTAAAGCGTGTGCCGAGATAGGAATTCTAACAAGATAATCAGCTATTGCTCCTACTATTCCATATATTAAAAGCGTAATAAAATTTATTTTATACATTAAAAGAAATGCAGAAGCAAAAGCAAGAATAGCTCCTGACAACACATAGCCTTGTCTTGTATGGGGTTTTGAAAATTTCCCAAGTAGCCACGCGGTAGTAATGGTTGCAATTGCCACAAACATGGTGTACTTGCCTAATGAAAACTCACTACCAGTAGATTTAAATACAAGTATTCCTATCAAAAACATTGCGATAGTATCCTTGCCTGATAGAAAAAGAAAAGCAATCATAGTATCTTTCCATTTCTTGTTTTTTGTGAATATGAGGTCTTCGATTTTATAAGGCCTTTTTATTGGCGTGGACTTCATGGAAAAGGAAAGAATCACTGCTGTGATAAATAAAACGAGAGAACAGGCAAATATTATGTAATATCCTGAAAAGTTCTTATAATAATTAATTACGAAGCCAGCAGTTACGGGGCCAAGTAGCGAGCTAACTCCAGATATGATCGAGGCATTAGCATAAAATGAATCTCTGTTAGCAGTAGAAGTATAATCAAAAGTAAGTATGTGATATCCAAAAAAGAAAAAGCCCATAGCAAGTCCCTTAACAAAACCCCAAAGTATTACATGCTGGGTTATATTCTCCCTAAAAACCAATACCATAGAGTAAAAAGTAATGTAGCAGAAGATACCTATTATATATATAGTAACGCGGTCAATGCGCATGCCTATATAACCACACAAATAAAATACTATTGGCACAGTAAAATAACAGGAGAGCATATATAATGTTATGGGGATGTAATCAGATTTTAATCTCCAAAGATAAATATTGACAAAAGCATCTGATAAGACTGCCGCTGCCATGAAAAGCGCTATTGTAAGCATAAACCTTTTTAAGTTTTTCTCTTTTTCCATGAAGGCATTATAATTCTTTTTAAGCTATATTGTCAATTGCCGATTGATTGGATTATGATAAATATAACGCGGCAGGGTCTGATATTAATCAATATACACCTGTAATATAAGGATAAAAAAGGAGAGCTGAGCATAAAAACTTGACAAGAGAAATTTAAATGATATAATTATTTTATTACATATTATTCAAATTGGGAGGAAAAATGAAAAAACTTTTAATTGCTTTTTTTACACTTCTTTTTGCTGTTGGAATGATTTTGTTTATTGGATGCGGTGGCGGAACAAAAGTCAAAAGTGCAGCTGATGAACAAAACCAAGTAACAAATGAGGCTTCACAGAAAAATAAAGAAGAATTGCCGACAACTTATCTTGTGGTAGCAGGCGACACTCTTGCAACTATTTCAGAAAAGGCAGAGATTTACGGAAATAAATACCAGTGGCCTTTGATTTTTGATGCTAACAAAGACATATTGGATAACTTTAAAGTAATTAAAGAAGGAATTAAGCTTATAATACCAAGAAATGTAAGTGCGATTGAGATTGCAGCAGCAAATCAGCGTTCCGCGCAGTTAAATTGGCCAGAAGCGGAAGTTAAAGCCGCAACAGGTAAAGAAGCCGAAGAAGAAAAGGGCGAAGAGGCATCTGCCACAATAAAAACAGCAAAGTCAACTTCTTCATCGGTAGCCGGAGAAGGGACTTCTTCTAAACATGGTTTAGAACTTCAACCAACAGCAATACCTGAACCTGAGAAAAATGCAAATAACAAAAGCGTTCCTAATAAAATGCTTTTGCTTACAATTCTTCTCGGAATTATAGCAGTAATTGTCTCGTTAATGATGTTGCAAAAGAAAAAGGAAGATTAATAAGTTAAACGGAGACAAGGCGGACATATTTTAAGCTTATATCCGTTAAAGCTGAAATATATAAATGGCGCAGGTATATCCTGCGCCTTTTTATTTAATGAGCTTCAACAGAAAGGCAATATGTTAATAAAATATTATTAGGAAAAAAGGAAATGTCTATGAAATCAAAGTTTGTGAAAAGTCTTGAACATTGGGCAATAATGAACTTAGCTCTACCTTTGTTTATAACAGTACTTAAACTATTGACTTTTACTTATTCATTTAAAGTTGTAGGCGGAGAAAATACCACCCCCTATAAGAATAAAAAAGGGACATACATTTATGCATTTTGGCACAGAGGGTTGATAGCTCCAGTGTGTTACTATAGAAATCTTAATATTGCTACTCTTGTCTCAGTAAGTTTAGATGGTGAGATAGCAGCCAGAATAGTGAGTAATTTTGGTTTTAAAGTCGCCAGAGGTTCAACTTTTAAAGGGGCTGCTGCAGGCCTAATGGAAATAAAAAAAATGGCTGAAGCTGGTTACGATATAGCAATGAATACAGATGGACCGCGTGGACCAGAGAAAAGTGTTGGAAACGGAACTTTATATCTTTCAAAACTTACTGGGTTACCAATAATTCCTTTTGGCTTTTATTGTGATAAAAAAATACGGCTAAAATCATGGGATAAGACAATAATAATGCTACCTTTTGCAAAGGGGATATTTAAGTTCGGGGTTCCTTTAACTGTCCCACCTAATGCGACAGAGGCTGACATGGAAAAGTGCAAGACACTTTTGTCTGAACAATTATTTAAATTAAATGAAGAGTGCGAGGCATATTTTGGAAAAAAATAAAATTGATTATGATGAACAAGCAAAAATTATAGCTTCGGGTTTTGATGATAAAGCCGTAACCCTAATCATGACCGCTTATGAGCTTGCCTATAAGGCTCATCAAAATCAAAAAAGAATGTCTGGGGAACCGTATGTAACTCACAGTCTTGAAGTGGCAAAAATCCTGAAAGAAATGAAAATGGATGCTGTCACAATTGCTGCTGGGTTTTTACATGATGTTATAGAAGACACAACCTACACTGTGGAAGATATAAAAAAAATAGCAGGAGAAAATACTGCTTTTCTCGTAGAAGGTGTTAGTCATGTAACAGCAAAAGTTTTCAAGACGAGAGGTCAGATTTTTAGCGAGTCCTTAAAAAAAATGTTTTTTGCTATGGCTAAAGATATAAGAGTAATAATAATAAAGCTCGCGGATAGGCTTCATAATATGCGTACAATTAGATTTTTGGATGAAGAAAAGCAAAATGTGATAGCACATGAAACCATGAATGTTTACGCGCCTTTAGCACATAGATTGGGTATGGAAAAAGTTAAATCCGAACTTGAAGATATGTCATTTGCTGTTTTAAATCAGCAGTCATACAGAGAAATTACAAGAAAAATCGCTGAAAAAAAAGAAGAACGCGAAAAAAGAATCGAAGACCTAAAAAGCATACTTGGAAGTGAACTTCAAAAGCTTAATATAACATATGAAATATCAGGTAGGTCAAAACACTTTTATTCCATATATCAAAAAATGGTTAGGGAAAATAAAAGATTTGAAAATATCTATGATTTAATTGCTTTGCGTGTAATAACAGATACAAGCAATAACTGTTATACAATACTCGGCATAATACATAATTACTGGAAGCCACTTCCGGGCAGATTTAAGGATTATATAGCTATGCCTAAATCAAATATGTATCAGTCTTTGCATACAACAATTTTAGATGAAGCTGGAAGACCAGTAGAAATACAGATAAGGACAAAAGATATGGATGTGATAGCAGAGGAAGGTATTGCAGCACATTGGAATTATAAAGAAGAGAGAGCTTTTGACAAGAAAACTGATTCTGCTTTTGCTTGGGTAAGACAGCTGTTGGAATGGCATGGCTCTATGAGAGAGAGTGAAGAGTTTATAAAAGAATTAAAGGTGGATCTTTTTGATGAAGAGGTTTTTGTTTTTACGCCAAAAGGTGAAGTAAAAGAACTAATCAAAGGTTCTATAGTTCTTGACTTTGCTTATAGCGTCCACTCTGATTTGGGAGATAAGTGTATAGGTGCTAAAGTTAATGGCAAATGGGTTACTCTAAAATATGAACTTCAAAATGGTGACAGAATTGAAATACTGAAGGGTGTTTCTCAGCACCCCACTGTAGATTGGCTGAAAATAGCCAAGACAGCCAAAGCTAAAAACAGGGTAAGACACTGGCTGCGAACCAATCAAAATATAAAAGAGAATATAGAAAAAGGAACAAAATTATTACATGAAAGATTGGTTAAGCATGGGCACAGACCAGAAGATATACCTGAAGATGCGTGGGGCGGACTAATAGAACAGTATAGCGTTAAAGATAAAGACGATATATTTGCAGGAATAGGTTATGGAGAGTTTTCTGATGCTAAAGTGGCAAATCATATAGCGAGATTTTTAAAAGAAAGAAAAGAATTTGTGCCGGGCTTTGAAAGAGTTAAGCATGTGACTAAAGGTGAAATTATTGTACAGGATGAATTTGGTGATATTTCTTATAAGTTTGCCAAGTGTTGTAATCCAGTGCCAGGTGATGACATTACTGGAATATTTACAAAAAAAGGAATATCAGTTCACAGAAAAAATTGTAGCATGTTGGCAATGAGTAATATAACAACACCTATTGTAGAGGTCAGCTGGAATGAAAAGGCAGATAATTATTATATGTGTAAGTTGAAAGTAACAGGTAAGAATAGAGAACACTTGGTCAACGATATATTGACAACAATAGGTAAAAATAATGCTTTAATATCTTCTTTTAATTCAGGTATCTTGTTTGAAAATCATTTGCAGGCAGATTTATCTATAAATGTAAAAGGACAGAATCATTTATCGGAGCTTATGTCGTCAGTAAGGAAGATTAAGGATGTTTTGACAGTAGAAAGAGTGGATTAAATCCTACAAGCTATCGTTTAGTAATTATTAAAAAAAAAGCCGCTTTTTAAGCGGCTTTTTTTACATGAATGTTTAAGCGACTTTAACAGCTTTGCCTGAACGCAAACATCTCGTACAAACTAAAACTCTTTTCTTTACGCCTTTTAACATGATTTTGACTGTCTGTAAGTTTGGTTTGTTTCTTGTTTTTGTTCTGTTCTTAGCATGCGACACATTATTAGCAGATACTGCTTGTTTATCGCAAATTGCACATTTTCTTGCCATGGTTATTGCCTCCTTTAAAATAATAAATAGTGAAAGAAATATATCACATTAGTGTTGCTTTGGCAAGGTTATTTTGTGCGATGGTATTTGTTTAATAGAAATATAGTGTTTTAATATGTGGTGAATTTTTTGTGTCAACTTATTGACAAATACATGAGATATGATATTATAATTTTACTTATTGATACTTAACTATGGAGGCTAACTTGAAAATAAGGCATGTTTTTATGACTCTTTCTGTTGTGCTTTTCACAGGTTGTGCATCAACTCTTACTCACTATGAGCTTGGTTTACAGTCCTATGAAGCTGGAAAGCTTGATATTGCTGTGGTTGAGCTTCAAACCTCAATTGCATCAAACCCTTCGGATGCAATCGTACATAAAGTTCTTGGTGATGTGTATTTTGATAAAGGACAGCTACTTGAGGCAATAGTTGAATGGGAAGTGGCTTTAAAACTTAGACCTACTTATGAAGAGTTAAAAGGAAAGCTTGAAACTGCATATATGACTTTAGGAATTGAAGAAAGTGATAGCGGTAGAGTCCGTGAAGCTATGGAGTTCTGGAAAAAAGTAATCTCTATTAACGGCAATAACATAGAGGCCCATAAAAAACTCGGACTTGCTTATATTACAGAAAAAGATAATGCTTCTGCTGTCCCAGAATTGGAATTTGTAATATTGAAAAATCCAAATGATGATTCTGTCTATAGAAAACTTGGAATGATATATATTGAAACTGAAAAAAATGATGCAGCGATAAAAATTTTTGAAGCGCTGGTTAAGTTAAAACCTACGGATGCTTTTGCTTATAATGATTTAGGATTTGCTTACATAAAACTTAGCAAAAATATACAGGCTATATCTGCTTTAGAACAGGCAGTGAAACTTGATTCTACAAAACCACAGATATATAATAATCTTGGAAACGCTTATTACATAGATAAACAATATAAAAAAGCCAGATACCAGTGGAATATGTCTATGGCAATAGATCCAATGGATGCAGTTGCAAAGGATTTCTTGAAAATACTTGACCAAAAAGGCGAGTAGCTTTTTCGTTTTTTTGTATTTTGTCCTGCAAATTGAAAAAGGAGTTTAATGAATATGACTGAAGGGACACTTTACATTGTTTCCACACCCATTGGCAACTTGCAAGATATTACGCTGCGTGCCATTGAAACTCTCAAAACAACTCCTTATGTAATCGCAGAAGACACCAGAGTAACGCAAAAACTTTTTCATCACTATTCCATAACTTCTAAACTTATCTCATATCATAAATATAATGAAAAAGAAAGAGAAGTTGAAATTATAGAACTATTAAAAAACGGTTCTTCTGTTTCTTTAGTATCAGATGCAGGGACTCCTCTAATGTCGGATCCAGGTTATACAGTTGTAAAGGCAGCGATAAATGCTGGAATAAATGTGGAAACCATTCCTGGTCCTTCGTCTTTATTGTCAGCGGTTATTCTTTCTGGTTTTGATCCTTCAAGATTCCTTTTCTATGGGTTCCTTGAAAAAACTGGTAAAAGTAAGAAAGATGCCCTTATGGAAATAAGTGCTATCAAATATCCAGTCATTATTTTTGAGTCACCTAATCGTACTCAAGATACGCTGGCAATGATTGCTGAAGTTATGCCACAAAGGTTGATAGCAGTGGCAAAGGAATTGACTAAAATTTATGAAACTGTATTAAGAGGAAACCCATTGGAGGTTTCCAAACAATTAACTGTTGATATGGAAAAAGGAGAGTTTATCATAGTTATAGGTCCAGCTCCTGAAGATGAAAAACCCAAAGAAGAAATTATAGAACAAAGGTTGAGAGAATTGATAGTTGAAGGCAATCCGTTAAGTGAGGCAGTAAAAACTGCTTCGCAGGAATTAAATGTGGGAAGAAACGAAGTTTATAAAATTTCTCTTAAAATGAAAAAGGAGTTATAAAATGGAGATAATTAGTTTGAAAGTTGCAGCGACAAGTAATCCTAAATCGGTTGCTGGTTCTATAGTTAATAATGTGCGGGAAAAAAAAGATGTAGAAGTTATTGTAATGGGTCCTACGGCTGTCAATCAGGCGATAAAGGCGATTGCCATAGCCAGAGATTATATAGGACCTGAAGGTTTAGATCTGCTAATTAGACCATCTTTTACGCATATTGAACTTGAGGGTGAGAGAAAAAGCGCCATAATACTGACGATAGTCCCTCAGCTTAAGTAATATCAAAATTTATGGCTTTTATATTTATTAGAATACTGTAAAAAAGCTTCGTTTTAAGATTTTTTATATTTGAAACTGGTGTTGGTATGTATGAAAAACACTGTATTTGTTGTCGTTTATCAGTGTTTTGTAATATTTGATTTGATTTTTCCTAATAAAACCCATACTTGACCTTTTGCTAAAATTCCTATATAATCAAGCCATAATTCAAACTTATGCTTATTTTAAAAAGATAGAAAATAGAGTTTAAGTGCCAATCTGTGGCAATTATATTGTTATGTTTATAGGAATAGGCTCTTGTAATTCAAATAACTGGTAAGTTTTGTTAATAAAAAAGTGGCATTGAAAGATAGTTATGTTGCCCATATTGAGGAGAAAAAATGACAAAAATTGCTGCACTGCTTTTGGCTCTCGTTGTTTTATCACCTTGTGTATACGCAGACATGGTAACCTTAAAGGACGATCAACAATTTTCGGTAGAAGTAAAAAGTTTTGATAGCTACTTTTTGGTTGTTAAGCTTGAAAATAATAAGATAGTTAATATTCCATGGAGAGAAGTGCGGTTTGTCAAACATACTACCACTGCTTCGAGCTGGCTTGAAGATACTTATATAAATAAAGAGGACACAGAGGTTACTACACTTATTTCGCCAATTTCTGAGGATAAAGCTTTTTGGAATGCTGTTTTTCCTGGTTTGGTCATACATGGGTCGGGTCATTTTTATGCAAAAAATCAGGGTGTGGGTATGTCTCTACTGAGTGCTGAAATAGTTTCAGTCATTATAATGGCGGTGAGTGTGAATGAGGTCTTAACCCCAGTTCAATCTGACCAAAGCACAACGGTATCAAAAGTTGTATTTTTTACAGGTCTTACTATGTTTGCGACCTCGTGGTTATGGGATATGATATTCACAAAAAGTGCTGTTGCAGAATATAATTCCACGCATGATTTTCTTCTAAATGACAAAAATCAAAATACGATAATTGCACCTACACAAACGAAGAGTTTAGAGCCGACAGATAAAATAAAAAAACCATAGTAATGAATATTTTTTTGAAGACATATATTATTATTAAGGCGGAGATCCCGCTATAAACAGGAGCCAAAATGAAAATAGCAATGGCAAGCGATCACGCGGGTTTTGAATTAAAAGAAGAGCTTAAGAAGTTCTTAAGTGTACAGAAGGTGGAATACAAGGATTTCGGGCCATATAATGAAGAGTCTGTTGATTATCCTGACTATGCTGAAAAAGTAGGAGAGGCAATAACTTCTGGTAAGTATGAACGCGGAATACTTATTTGTGGTACAGGGATAGGAATGTCAATTGCAGCAAATAAAATAAAAGGTATATATGCGGCTTTAGTGGATAATACTTATTCTGCTGAAATGTCAATCAAACATAATAATTCAAATGTGCTTGTTCTTCCTGGAAGACTTATTGGAAAAACTCTTGGAACTGAGATTGTAAAGGTTTGGTTAAATACAATCTTTGAAGCTGGAAGACATGAGAAAAGGTTTAATAAAATAAAAACTATAGAAAGCAAATTATTATAAAAAATAATTATATTTAAAATAAATGGAGGATACAAATGGACTTTACGAAGTATATAGAGAAAGTAGATAAAGAAGTTGCGTATATTATAAAACAAGAAGTAAAAAGAAATAAGGAAACTCTTTTAATGATAGCATCAGAAAATTATGCAGATGAAGCCATACTGCAAGCGCAGGGTTCGGTGTTTACTAATAAGTATGCTGAAGGATATCCTGGAAAAAGATTTTATCAGGGTGTAGAGTGGTCTGACAAAATAGAGCAGCTTGCCATAGACAGAGCTAAGCAACTTTTCGGAGCGGAACATGCTAATGTTCAACCTAATTCTGGTTCACAGACAAATCAGTCTGTATATCTTGCAGTACTTTCACCTGGAGATTCCATACTGGGTATGAATCTTGCAGCAGGTGGCCATTTGACCCATGGCGCAGCAGCTTCTTCTTCAGGAAAACTTTATAAATCACATTCTTATGGCGTCAACAAAGATACATATCTTCTTGATTATGATGAGATTGCGAATATTGCAAAAGAAGTAAAACCAAAAATAATAGTTGCAGGTGCGAGTGCGTATCCGAGGCAGATTGATTTTAAGAAGTTCCGTGAAATAGCAGATTCTGTAGGAGCACTTTTGCTTGCAGATATTGCCCACTATGCTGGTTTGGTTGCTACTAAACTTTTTCCGGATCCTGTACCATACTGTGATTTTGTAACAACTACAACTCATAAGACCTTAAAAGGTCCAAGAGGCGGTCTTATTCTTTGCAAAGAAAAACATGCAAAAGTCATTAATTCAGCCGTCTTTCCAGGAATGCAGGGTGGTCCTTTAATGCATGTCATTGCGGCAAAAGCGATATGTTTTGGAGAGGCTTTAAAACCTGAATTTAAGTTATATCAGGAACAAGTTATTAAAAATGCTAAGTTGATTGCAGCAGAACTTATGAAAAAAGGTTATAAGGTCTTAACCGATGGAACAGATTGCCACTTGGTGCTGGTGGATTTAAGGTCAAAAAATATTACAGGAAAAGAGGCAGCTCTTGCTTTAGATAAAGCAGGAATAACCTTAAATAAAAATGGAGTTCCTTTTGATACCCAAAGCCCTTTCATCACAAGCGGTATAAGAATAGGGACACCTGCAATAACGGCCAGAGGCATGAAGGAAAAGGAAATGCTTATGATAGCGACATGGATGGATGAAGTTATGAGAAACACTACCGACGAAAAGCTTATTAAAAGCGTAAGAGAAAAAGTCCTGAAGCTTTGTAAAAAATTCCCAGTTTATAATAAATAGTAATTTCGCTTGAATAAAAAAGTGAGGAACAAATGACATTTAGGAAATATGTAGACAAGCTAATAGAGTTGAGTCTTATAGCTATAGTGATATTAGTTCCTATTATTTTTTATACAAGGACAAACGATGTCTTTGAAATAAATAAACTTTTTGTCATGAAGATGTTCATTGTGATAATCGCGGCTGCATGGCTTTTTACGATTATTCGTGAAAGAAAAATACTTTTAATTAAAACAAATTTTGATTTTCCTATTATTGGATATTTTTTGGTATGTCTTATTACCACTATTGTAACGAAAAGTCACAATATTTCTATTTTTGGAGTATATGAAGATTTTGAAGGCATTATCACAATCTGTTTTTATATCATGTTGTATTATGTTGTTGTCAATCATGTGAAAAAACAAGGAATTGTATATAAGCTAATGACAGCTATGCTGGTTTCAACTTTTATTATCAGTGCTTATGGGCTGGCTCAAAATTTTGGATTTGATTTTGTGATGTGGAATCCTGAAACATATAGCAAGGAAAGGTTCTTTTCTACTTTAGGAAATCCTAACTTCCTTGCTGCATATTTGGTGGAAATGATACCAGTGATTTTCATAATGTTTTTTATTACTAAAAACATAAAGAAAAAAATTATTATATTAGTAGTTTTATTATGTGCTATTATTGTTCTTTTTCTTACTAAATCAAGAGCTGGTATTTTAAGTTTTATTGTGACCACAGGAATAATAATTGCTTATGCATTTTATGATTCAAAAAAATCGGATAGTAGGCTTTTCTCTGGAAATAAAATTTGGTTTATTATGTTTGCAGTTCTCATGGTGCTCATGTGTTTTGTTCCAAAGGTTCAAGAAGCTATTGTAAATTTATGGCAAAGAAGTAAAGGATTGTTCACTCTTAATGGAATCACACTAACGCCGAGAGTTTATATATGGAAAAGTGCTCTTATGATGTTTCGTGACTTTCCGTTATTTGGAACAGGTCTTGATACTTTTCAGGTAATGTTCCCGTATTACAGATTTCCTATATATTGGCAACTTGAATGGAATGGAACGCCAGAAAAAACACATAATATATTCTTGCAGGTATTGGCAACGCAGGGGATATTTGGTATGTCAATCTATCTGCTTTTACTTGTAGCATTTTTTAAGAAATCTTTTAACTCGGTTTTTGGAGAAAAAGATACCATAAGGCGTTATCTTATTTTTGCTGTATTTTTAGGAATTATTGGATTTCTTGTACAGGGATTATTTAATTATACAGTAGTGGCTTATGGTATGTTCTTTTGGATTGGCTTGGGTTTGATTATTGTGCTTCAACCTGCTTCCAAAAAATATTATGCTATAGATATTAGCGGATTTACAAATCGTGGCATCAGTATTTTATTTTATACTGCTGTTATTGCTGGACTTTTGGCCGCTACTACAGTTACTACAAGAGAATGGATGTCTGATATGTATTATAAAGTTGGTAATATAGCAGGGAACTCAGACAAGGATAATATTGGTGTTGCTTATTATAATGGTGCTGTTACTTTGAATCCAAATTGTGAATTGTATTTTGTTAAGTATGGAATTGCTTTTGAGAAACTTATGAGAGTAGAAAATGATCTGCAGAAAAAACTTGATTATATTAAAAAAGCAGCACAGCTTCATGGACATACTATGGATTTAAACTCTATGAATGGATATAATTTCAATAATTTGGCAAGGGTTTATAAATATTACGGTGAAACAATTGATCCTCTTAAGTTCCAGGATTCAATAAAATTTTACAATGAGGCAATTAAAAGAGATCCTAATAACGCATATTTTGGTCTTGATCTTGCGAATGTGTATATTGATATGAAAGATTACAGCAAGGCTTATGATATTTGTTTGAATTATACCAAAATTTATCCTGATTTTGCCGTGCCATATACATATATAGCATATCTTTATATGTTGCAAGGCCCAAAAGGCGCTAAAGAAGCAATATTTTATTATGAACAGGCAGTAAACGGAAAACTGTGGTACAGAGATAGTATTTCTGAAACCTCGGCATATAGTAATCTTGGAATAATATATTTGAATGAAGGAATGACAGCAAAAGGTGCTGATATGTTTGAGAGAGTCGTAAAAAGTAAACCTGATTATATAGATGGTTGGATAAATCTTGCAAGATTATATGAGCTTATGAAGAAGTCTGATAAAGCTGCGAATTGTTATGAGCAAGTTTTAATGCTGAATCCGGCCGACACGAGGGCAAGTATACCTCTTGCGGCTTTAAAAAAGAGGTTAAACAGATGAAGTGCCCATACTGCGGACATAAAAAAGATAAAGTAGTTGATTCTCGTGAAAGTCGTGACGGTGAGGCTATAAGAAGGCGGCGCGAGTGTTTGAAATGTGGAAAGCGTTTCACAACATACGAACAGATAGAGCACTCATTGCCAATGGTCATAAAGAAAGATGGTAGACGGGAAGCTTTTGATAGAAATAAAATACTTGCGGGTTTAACAAAGGCCTGTGAAAAAAGACCTATATCTGTAGAAAAGCTTTATGAATTAGTTGATGATATTGAAAAGCAGCTTTATAGCAGAATGGAAAAAGAAGTGTCTTCTACTGTTATGGGCGAATTACTAATGGAAAAATTAGCTAAGCTTGATGAGGTAGCATATGTCAGGTTTGCTTCAGTATATAGGCAGTTTAAAGATATTAACGCTTTCACAAAAGAGCTTCAGAAATTTCTTACTAATAAATAGGAAGTTTTGAGTGTTTCAGTTTGTTGAAATGGTTTATAAAAGCAATTAAATAATGTGCATTGTTGTTAATAAAATGTGCGGAGGTATAATTTGAAGAAATTGATTCTGTGTTTGTTTTTAGTGATTACACCGGCTATATTATTTGCGGTGCAGGCAAGAAACTTAGAAATACTTGATGTTCCAACGGCAAATTCACTTATCAAAGGTGAAATCCGTGGTGATTTTAAGTTCTATCCTGGTGGTGGAATTTTAAATAGACTTTATGTTGGCTTATTTGACCGACTCTTTATAGGTGGTTCCATGAGAGTGGATAATCTTGTAGGGAGAGGGAATCTTTCTTTTGAAATTCCATGGTTTTTAATTAAGTTTAGATTTACTGATGACGAGGGTTATATGCCAG
Source organism: bacterium (assembly GCA_037138355.1). Taxonomy (GTDB): domain Bacteria; phylum Oederibacteriota; class PGYV01; order PGYV01; family Palsa-1178; genus PALSA-1178. The sequence goes on along the minus strand of JBAXIL010000002.1, from coordinate 53,915 downwards.
CAATAGCGATTGGGTACGAGGCTCCTGGCTATTATGAAGTCCCGACAAAAGGTGCTTATGTTGCTGCAACGAAAGAGCTGGCTTTAGGTTCTGTGATAGCCCAATTTACTGGCACTGTGTATGCAAATGATTTTAAGAATTTTGGGAAGGGTGTAGATATGGGGGCTGGCGTTGAGTTTGCAATTACAAAAGAATTTAATTTAGGAACTGAATGTGATGGAATTTTTGGGGCGAGGCCAAACGCCAGATATGTGAATTTGGTTGCAGGATATTTCTTCGACCCGATACAGATTGATGTAGGACTAAAGTTTAACTTGAATAATGATGTATCAAGGATTTTAAGAATCATATACATAACATATTTTTAAATGACTGCTCTGAATTAGGGCAAGTAAAAAGGAGATTTATATGGCTGATGAACATATACAGATACTTGAGTTTGAAAAACCGCTTATTGAACTCAAAAAAAAGATTGAGGAATTAAAGGCTCATGCAAAAGATAAAAATATAAATGTCGATGCTGAAGTAAAGCCTTTGGAAGAAAGAGTAAAAAAAATGAGGGAAGAAATATATCTCAACCTCAATTCATGGCAGATAGTGCAGATAATGAGACATACTAAAAGGCCAAAAACACTTGATTATTATAAACTCATGATAGACGATTTTCAGGAGCTCCATGGAGATAGATCTTTTGCAGATGATAAGGCTATGGTTGGTGGTATAGGAAAGATAGATGGTATTTCTGTCATGGTAATAGGCCTTCAAAAAGGTAAAGATACCAAAGAAAATCTTTTAAGAAACTTTGGCATGTCTCAGGCAGAGGGATATAGAAAAGCTTTGCGACTTATGAAGTATGCTGAAAAATTTAATTTGCCAGTATTAACCTTTATTGATACCAGTGGAGCCTATCCGGGGATAGAAAGTGAAGAACGCGGTGTCGCCGAAGCTATTGCAAGGAATCTTATGGAAATGTCTCGGTTAAAAGTGCCAATTATTGTTAGTGTGATTGGTGAAGGCGGAAGCGGTGGAGCTTTAGGTGTTGGCGTGGGTGATAGAGTACTGATGCTAAAATATGCAACATATAGTGTAATATCTTTTGAAGGTTGTGCTTCTATTTTGTGGAAAGATGCTACAAAAGCATCAGATGCTGCAAAAATATTGAAACCTACTGCGAAAGATTTGCTTGAACTCAAAGTAATTGACGAGATAATAGATGAGCCACTTGAGGGAGCACATAAAGATTATGAGCTAACTGCAAAAAATTTAAAGAGTGCAATCGTAACAAATCTAAAACAACTTATTAAAGTACCACTTGATAAGTTACTCGAAGATAGATATGTCAAATTTAGGAATATGGGGATATATGAAAGAGCAGAAACACAAAGTACAAAGGATGAATCAAATAATGTTTAAGTCCCCCCTGTTTATAGCTCTATTATTAGTTTTGTCATTTTGGGTATATGGAGAACAAAGTACGGTACCTCCAGTTGTTGATATTACCCAAAATATAACTCATGTCGTAGTAATCGATCCAGCACATGGAGGCAATGACTTAGGAGTAAATAGTCATGGTCTTTTGGAAAAAGATATTAATCTTAAAGTTGCTAAAATATTGAAAGACAAACTTGAAACACAAGGTTCAGGAATTACTGTTTTTCTTACGAGGGAAAATGATTCATTTAGTACTCCAGTAGATCGTGCAGGATTTGCTAATAATAAAAAAGGGCAGTTGTATATTTCTATACACAGTGATTATTCGGCCAATCCAAACACCGAGGGCTATGAAGTGTATTACAGTGTTGGGACTGATGTGGCTTCAAATAAAGATAAGACTGATATAATTGATTGGACTAAAGTTCAGCTTTATCACATAAATGAAAGCATACGACTGGCGACAGATATAGGGCAGTATATGCAGGCTCAGTTAATTCAAGAGACAGGTGAAACAGGCAATACGGTAAGAGACAGTCTTGTTTTAAGTAAATACAGAAAAGAAAAGAGTGCAGCACTGATTTCTTTAGAGGGTGTAGATATGCCTGCAGTGGTAATAGAACTTGGAAATATAAATAATGCAAGTGATGACTCCTATCTGAAAGATGACAAGTCAATAAATACTATGGCTTACCATATTAAAGAAGCGGTATGCTATTTTCTCAAGGATATAAAATGAGCGAAAATACTCCTATACAACCGCCAGTGGAAAATAATATATTAAAAAAAATACTGACTTTGTTTAAGCCGGGGCAATTAGTGGCTTTAGGTATAATCGTTTTATGTTTGATTGTTTTGTTTGTTATTGTTAGTAATTTCGGAAAGAAAACAACCCAGAGTCTTGTGGCAAGTTATCAGCTATATTCTCAGGGCGATGCTAAACAAACTGTATTATTATTTTTTGGAAATCCAAAGACTGAAGGTTTTAAAACAGTTCCAGCAATTATATTCAATTCTGTACTCCAGATTAACAGAATCAAACAGCTTTTAATACTTTTGACAGACGGGCCAAAAAATAACGACACTGTAAATCTATTGCCTCAAGGAACGACCCTAAAAGATGCTTATCTTGATGCCAATAGTATTCTTTATCTTGATATGTCTGCTGAATATTCAGCAAATTGCAAAGGTGGAACGACTGGAGAATACGAGGCTATATATACTATTATTAATACAGTTTCATATAATTTCCCTTGGGTTAATGGTGTTAAGTTTGTGATAAATGGTATGGAAAAAGAATCGCTTGCTGGACATATTAGTATTAAATCTATAATGACCGCAGATATGGACTTGTCTAATTATAAATAAAATAAATCGAATTAAAAGCAAAAAGTCACTTGTTATATCTGTTTAAAACTTCCAAGTGGTTAGCTTGTTTTGATGTTTTTGCTAAAGTAATTTTTGACAAAGAAGGTTAATAGTGATAAATTGTATAGAATTTTATTATTTATGGAGGATTAATTTTGGATAAATATATACCTTCTGAAATAGAAGATAAGTGGTACACATATTGGAGCGAAAAGGGATATTTTAAAGCAGATAATACATCCTCTAAACCTCCATTTTCAATAGTTATACCCCCACCTAATGTAACAGGTTCTTTACATATGGGACATGCTTTAAACAACACTCTTCAGGATGTCATAGCTCGTTATAAAAGAGCAAAAGGTTTCAATGTGCTCTGGTTACCAGGTTGTGATCATGCTGGAATTGCAACCCAAAATGTTGTGGAAAGAGAGCTCAAAAAAGAAGGAAAGAAAAAAGCGGATTTAGGTCGCGAAGAGTTCTTGAAACGGATTTGGGAGTGGAAAGAAAAATACGGAACAACTATTATGAGACAGCTTAGAAAATTGGGTTCGTCTTGCGATTGGAGCAGGGAACGCTTCACTATGGATGCGGGTCTTTCGGAAGCAGTCAAAGAAGTTTTTGTGCGGCTTTATAATGAGGGACTCATATACAGAGGCGACTATATTGTCAACTGGTGTCCGAGATGTTTAACTGCAATTTCTGATATTGAAGTCACACACAAGGACATAGCGGGACATTTTTATCATATAAAGTATCCTTATGCTGATGGTTCAGGTTTTATAGAAGTGGCCACGACAAGACCTGAAACCATGCTTGGGGACACGGCGGTTGCGGTCAATCCTACTGATGAGCGTTATAAACATATTAAAGAAGGTACTATGTTAATTCTTCCAGAAACTGGAAGACAGATACCTATCATAAAAGATACTTATGTGGACAAAGAGTTTGGAACAGGGGCAGTTAAGATAACTCCTGCTCACGACCCAAATGACTTTGAGGTGGGCGTAAGACATAAGCTTCCAATAATAAATGTAATGCACGAGAACGGAAAAATGAATGAAAAAGCTGGAGAAAATGGTAAGTATAGTGGCTTAGATAGGTTTGAAGCAAGAAAACAAATAGTTGAAACATTAAAAGAACAGGGTTACTTGGTTAAAATTGAAGATCACAAACATGCAGTAGGTCATTGTTACAGATGTGAAACTATCGTGGAGCCATATATATCAGCTCAATGGTTCGTTAGAATCAAGCCACTTGCAGAACCAGCAATAAGAGCAGTTGAAGATGGTACAGTAGTATTTACGCCGGATCACTGGAAAAAAGTATATTTTGAATGGATGAATAATATAAAAGACTGGTGTATTTCTCGCCAATTGTGGTGGGGCCACAGGATACCTGCTTGGTATTGTGATGACTGTAAGCACATTACAGTTTCAAAGACCACCCCACAAAAATGTGAAAAATGTTCGAGTCTTAATATCAAACAAGATAAAGATGTCTTAGATACTTGGTTTTCTTCGGGTTTATGGCCATTCTCAACTCTTGGTTGGCCGGAAAAAACTCAAGATCTTGCAGTCTTTTATCCTACATCAGTTTTAGTTACTGGTTGGGATATTCTTTTCTTTTGGGTAGCAAGAATGATAATGTTGGGACTCAAGTTCATGGGGAAACCGCCGTTTTATGAAGTGGCAATTAACTCGCTCGTTGGAGATTCTGAAGGCAAAAAAATGAGCAAGTCAAAAGGAAATGTAATTGATCCACTTGATATTATCAAAACATATTCTGCAGATGCTCTGCGTTTTACTATGGTGTCTTTAGAAACGCAGTCAAGATATATTGCTTTTACAGAAGAGAGAACAAAAGGATATGCTGGCTTTATGAATAAAATATTTAATGCCTCAAAATATACTATTTCAAATTTGAGCGGTATAAAAGAGGTTGATCTTGCAAAATATACGGCATCTATGAAATTACCTGAAAAGTGGATACTTTCAGGCGTAAATTCGCTTTCAAAAAAATTAAGTGAAAATTTAGATAAGTATAAGTTCTCTGAAACGGCAGCACTTATATATGACTTTTTTTGGCATGACTTTTGCGATTGGTATATAGAAATGTCTAAAATAGAACTTCTAAAGGAAGATTCAGAATACAAAAATATAGTAAAAAATGTCTTACTGAAAGTTTTAAGAGATTGTTTAGTAATGCTTCATCCAGTAGTACCTTTTGTGACTGAAGAAATATATATGAACTTACCAATGAGTAATAAAAAAGAATCTATAATGCTTGAAACTTGGCCTGAATATAATAAAAGCTTCAACTTCCCAGCGGATGAATTAAATGAAATGGATGATATGATGAGCTTGATTTACAGAATAAGGCAGTTGCGTGGAGATCTTGAAATATCACCAGCTGATAAGGTTGAAGCGTATGTTGTCATGGAAGATAAAAGGGCAGATTTGACGCTTAAGTTTGCTGATATAATTAAAATGTTGGCTAAAGTTACAGAGTTTACAACTGAAATTGGTGCAAATAGGGTAGTACGACCAGTTACAGTAGTTGGTAATAGAGTAATAGGTAAGGCTGGAATAAATACAACTGCTATTAAAGACAAACAAAAGGTAATAACAAATAAAGAAAAGAAAGTGGCTGACATAGAAAAAGGAATAATTGGCGTAAAAAATAAACTTAATAATCCGAATTTTGTAAATAATGCTATGAAGAAAACTTTGGATGAAGAAAAGGCTAAACTTGAAGGTTATGAAGCGGATATTAAAGTACTTATGGATTTAATAAACGATTTAAAAAAATAACGGAGATGATATGGATCTTTTAAAAAAGAATGAAAAGTATATAGACCAGCTTATTGATATGTCTCTCAAAGAAGACATCGGAGCAGGTGATGTTACTACTGATATAATCATACCGCCAGCGGCTATATTAAAAGGTGCTTTTAAGGCAAAAGCAGAAGGTGTTATATGTGGATTACCTTTAATTAAAAAAGTATTTGCGAAGATAGATAAAAGTGTTCAAATATCATTTAAAAAGAAAGATGGAGCTAAAGTAAAAAATGGTGATATTATTGCATTAATAACTGGTCCTGCAAGAGCTATTTTAATGGGGGAGCGTTTGGCTTTAAACCTTTTGCAGAGATTATCAGGAATAGCTACCTCGGCAAATAGCTTTCAGTCAAAAGTTACTCCTTACGGTGTTACCATACTTGATACAAGAAAAACTACTCCAATGCTTAGAATCCTTGAAAAGTATGCAGTGAAAACAGGGGGCGCATCAAATCATAGAATGGGTCTATATGATATGGTCTTGATAAAAGATAATCATATAGATTTTATCAATATTGAAAAAGCAGTCATGGAATGCAGAAGATTTATTCCTAAAGGAATGAAAATAGAAGTAGAAGTTCATAGTCTTGAATTCCTTGAAAAAGCTATTAAAGCAAGTCCAGATGTAATAATGCTGGATAATATGAGTCTTGACATGATAGATAAAGCATTCTTGAGATTAAAAGAGACTAAGTGCGATGCCAAAGTTGAGATATCCGGCGGTGTGAATATAGATACAATTGAAGAAATAGCCAAAAGAAAACCTGATTATATCTCATTGGGTGCAATAACGCACTCAGCTCAGGCATTAGACATTAGCTTAACACTTCACAAATGAAGATTGAAAGTATAGCCACCGCTATCAAAAAAAACCGTATATTAAATAAGATAATATATTTTAAGACAATAGATTCTACAAATAAATATCTTCTGGAAAATGATTTTGCATCTGGTACGATAGTTGCAGCTAAAGTTCAAACTGCTGGGCGTGGCAGGCAGGGGGCCAAATGGGTATCTGGTAAAGGCGGACTGTGGTTCTCTTTTGTTGTAAATAAAAAAATAATAAACCCTTATATGTTTGTTATATTGTCCTCTATGGCATTAGCAGAAACAATCGCCAAATACGATTTGAAGCCCTTGATAAAATGGCCAAATGATATATTAGTGAATTCACTAAAAATAAGTGGAATATTGATAGAAAATGACTTTTTTAACGGAAGAATAGTAACAGGTATAGGAATTAATATAAATAATAAATTGCCACAGGGTTTATACCTTCCTGTCACATCACTTCGTAAGCAGTTAGGCAAAATAATTAATGAAGAAACTTTTTTTATTAATCTTATAAAGAAAATTGATTCTTATTTATTTGGAATGAAAAAACTGAAAAATCAGCTTATTAGTAAGTGGGTAAATAAACAAATAAATCTTAATGGAAAAAGAGTAAATATTGTTATTAATAATAGGCGTATAGCAGGAACAATAAATAAAGTTAATAAAGATGGAACAATTAGTATTATAGATGAGCAGGGAAAAACACTAAAGACGAAAAACAAGGTGTTCTTTCTGTAGGTTTTTATATTAAAAACTTGTTTTTCAGTTTCTTGTCTTTGAAAATCTCATTTAATACCATAAGGCCTGCAATGGTTTTTGCATCACTGATTTTGCCATTAAATACCATACTTATTGCTTTATTTAGAGAGGTTATGTGTGGTTTTATTATTTCATCTGGCATTAGATTTTGTGATTTCTTGATAAGCTTAGTGCATAAAAACATGTGCATGACTTCGGTCATTGTTCCAGGTGCAAGAAAAAATTTGGTTATTTCCTTTAGGCTCTTTGCTTTATAGCCAGTTTCTTCGATTAATTCTCTTGCAGCGCATTTTTTTGCTGACTCTGGTTTATCTATGGTTCCAGCAGGAAACTCAAGTAAGTTGCCACCAGTGGCATAACGATATTGCTCAATTAATATGATTGTTTGATTGTTAATATCTAATAATGGCAACATTAATGCTGAACCAGGATGATGTATTATCTCCCTCGTGATTTTGCGATTATTGATTATTATGACATCTTTGTCCAACCTGAAAATAAGGCCCTTATATATTGTTTTTGAACTTAATAGTTTCATTTAAAGACACCACAAGAAATTAATCTTTTTTCAGTAATAATATAATCCATTTTCATGTCATGCTTTGCGGAACTTATTTTTTTAACCAGCTGAGTTTCAAAAGCCAGTGCAAGTTTTATTGATGTGGTATCGAGCGTTGCAAGAAATTTGTCGAAAAAACCTTTGCCAAAACCAATGCGATTGCCCTTGTTGTCAAAAGCAATGCCAGGCGCTATGATTAAATCTAAGTTTGTTGTTCTTGGAAGCTTTGTCTTTTTTTTTGGCTCTTCTATGTTAAAAGCACCTTTAACAAGACTACAACTTTTTGTGTATAAAACGGGAATTATTATACCGTTATCTATGCAAGGAACATATACTTTGATCCTTTTTTGTAATAGATATTGAATTATTTCAGATGTACTAACTTCGCTTTGCGTTGAAATATAAATCATTACAGCTTTAGGTTTTTTTATTAAGGGATAAAAAACATCAATAAAGCAAGCGGCGATTTCGTCACTTTTCTGAAGTATTTGTCGAGATGACAACTTATCCCTAAGTAATCGATACTTTTTTCGTAAAATAGTTTTGTCCATATCAATAAATATATCGCACAAGTCTACTGATGGCAACAATTATTTGGTTGACGGTAAGGAAGGTATAATATATAATCTCGAACCATAGGGGCATTAAAATAAAATATAGAGGGGCAGAGCGTGAAAAAATCAATTTATTTATTTTTATTTTCATTTTTATTATTACAGTCTATTTTTGCTATTTCTCGTGAGATTACTATTAAGGAAGGCACATCAAGAGTAATAAAGATTGATAAACCAAAGTCAATAGAAGTTGTCAATAATTCAGTAGCTATGGCCACAATCCTATCAGATGAAGAAATCATCCTCGAAGCAAAAAAAACAGGTACTTCAGTAATAAATATAACCACTTCGGATGGACAGAAAACATTAATAGTTAATGTTAAAAATTCAAATGTCTCTGATTCCATGATCGAAATTAATGTGCAAATACTTGAAATTGCTAATGTTAATGGAGCGGAGTTCGGAGTTAACTGGCCTGCTTTGTTGTCAGGTCCAATTCCGGAAAGTGGTCTGCCTGTATCGTCATTAAATGCAATAGAACAAAATCCACCTCTTATTAAATTGTTTGGAACTGACTTTAATAGAGGCAAGCTAAATTTGTTAGTCGATTTTCTTGTAAAAAATAATTATGCCAAGATACTTGCTAAACCAAAATTACTTGCAGCTAATGGAAGAAAGGCAAGTTTTTTATCAGGTGGGGAAGTACCTATAGTTACTGTTTCTACAGTCGGACAGGCAAGTGTTTCTTGGAAAAAATATGGTGTCAGTCTTGAGGTTGAACCTAAAATCACTAAGCAAAATAGTATAGAAGCGCAGATTAGAGCGGAAGTTAGCAATCTTGATTATGCCAATGCAGTCACTTTGGGGACAAATATATTTCCTGCCATAAAAACAAGATGGGCTGAAACAAGTATTAATGTTGATTCAGATAATACTGTCGTAATAGCTGGTTTAATTGAGAACCAAGAGGTAAAGGTTTCATCTGGCGTGCCGGTATTGTCAGGCATACCTCTGTTGGGCGAACTATTCAAATCCAATTCAAACACGGAAATAAAAACAGAGCTCGTCATATTTGTTACTCCAAAGATAGTTGGTCAGGATTTTGAGGAATGAAAAAAATTATTACCTTGCTAAATAAAAAAAATGGAGCAGGTAAAACTACTATTGCTCTGAATCTTGCTTCTGTAATGGCACACGAATACGGACTTAAAGTAGGTGTTCTTGAAATAGCGGAACATATTTATGATACAAAAATAATTTTAAATCCTAAAAATGATCACGCTATCAAATCTTTTGTAGATATCACAAATTATAAGCTTGATAAGGAAAAATTTTATCTATTTTGGGATACGGGGTGGAAAAACACAATAGAGCATTTTTATAGCTTTCTTGATGTGCTTCTTATTGATACTGAAGGCTTTCCAGCTCAAACTTTGCTTGATATGTCTGATACCATATTAATACCTGCTGCATTAAATCCTTATGATATGAAATATGCAAGTCATACTGCTATGACACTTCTCGAAATGCGTTATCCTGCCGCTGTCGTTAATGTCCTTATTAATAAAGCCAATAATACGCTGTTGTCGGTTGCCGATTTACAACAGGGGTTTAATAATATCAAAGTTATAGAGGTAATTCCTTATTGCAAGGCAGTTGAAGAAACAGCCAATAATGGAGAGATTTATTGTTTGAAAAACAGAAAAGATGCATTCACTAAAGTAGTCAAGAATACTGCTGCTATTCTTCTTGAAGGGGCATCGAAACAACACTTGTATATTATGGAATTACAAACAATAAGTCCAAAACAAAGCAAAATACAATCAAAAGATAATATACTTACTGTGAAATACGAAGTGGAAGCGGGATTGAAAAAAACAATAAATAAATTATTATTTGATGAGATAAACATAAAAAATCTTGAAAAGGATGCACTTACTCACCCAGACAAAAAAATAAAAATATTTTGTGAAATTAAAAATAAAATAAGAGAGATACTTGATAGACTCAATCCATCAATGATTGACAGAAATACGAGGGAAATATTTGTGACGGAAATATTTGATGAAGTAACAGGTTTGGGTGCCATAGAAGAATTACTAAAAGATCCAAGCATAAGCGAGATAATGGTAAATGGGCACAATGAAATATATATTGAAAAAGCTGGAAAGTTATTTGTTTCTGAAAAAAGATTTACAGATGATGAAAATGTAATGCGCACTATAGAAAGAATAGTATTACCTTTAGGGCGTAGGATAGATGAGTCCATGCCTTATGTGGATGCCAGACTGTCAGATGGTTCGAGAGTTAATGCTATTATTCCACCTCTTTCGTTAGATGGACCTATACTGACTATCAGAAAGTTTTCTGAAAAAAAATTAACAGCAGAGGATCTTGTAAATTATGGCAGTATCAGTCAGGAAGCAGTTGAATATCTAAGAGAGGCGGTATTAAAAAGGAAGAACATTTTAATATCTGGTGGAACTGGTTCTGGAAAGACAACTCTTTTGAATGTATTATCTTCTTTTATTCCGAAGGATGAGCGTATAATTACGGTTGAGGATTCTGCAGAGCTTCGATTATTGCAGGAACATGTAATTCGACTTGAAGCAAGACCTCCAAATATAGAAGGCAGGGGGGAAGTAACTATAAGGGATTTGGTTAAAAATTGTTTGCGTATGAGACCTGATAGAATAGTTGTAGGCGAATGTCGTGGTGAGGAAACACTTGATATGTTGCAGGCTATGAACACTGGGCACGATGGGTCTATGACAACAATTCATTCTAATACTCCGCGAGATGCAGTGTCGAGAATAGAAGTTATGGTACTAATGTCAGGAGTAGAGCTTCCTGTAAGAGCCATAAGAGAACAGGTAAAAAGTGCAATAAATGTGATAGTTCAGCAAGCAAGGTTAAAAGATGGAAGCAGAAAAATAACACATATAACAGAGATAACTGGCATGGAAGGCGACACTATACTTATGCATGATGTGTATAGATTTCATGAATCTAAAAATAGTGACAATAACAGAATTGAAGGAGATTTAAAAAGAGTAGATAGGATATAGCCAAATTAATAGTTATGTTGATTCTCCACATGAATAAAGCAGAATATACTGCTTTATTTAATGCCTTTTTTTCTTGCTTTATATCATTTATGCCATATAATACTTAACTAAGCGTCTTTACTGACGTATTTTGGCATTACTATATTTGTGAAAGGGTATTATGAAAACAAACTTTACAGTGTTAATTGCAGGCAGAGAGAATGTTGGCAAATCGTCAATATTCAACAAATTGATAAACAGACAAAAAGCAATAGTCGATGATTTTCCTGGCGTTACGCGTGATAAAATATATGGCGAAGCTGAATGGATGGGAAAATCGTTTACAGTAGTAGATACAGGCGGGCTTCTTTTTAATGATGCTGATTTGATTAAAAATGAAGTAATTAAAATAGTTAAAGAAGTTATAAAGGATGTAGATTTAGTGCTTTTTGTTGTGGATGCCACTACTGGCATAGTTCCTGAAGACAGGGAAGTTTTTGATTTTATCAGGAGTAATTCTACGAATTTTGCAGTGGTTGCCAATAAGGTAGATACTCATGAAAAAGCATCACTTGTATATGAGTTTTATAATCTTGGAGTTGACCATGTATTTCCAACTTCTGCGGCACATTCATACGGATTAGATGATTTGCTTGACTTTATTACTGATCAGATTCCATCAGTGAAAGATAAAGAAATAGAAGAAAAAATTACAAAGGTAGCCATATTAGGTAGGGAAAATGTTGGGAAGTCATCTCTTTTTAATGCTTTGGTTAAAGAAGAGCGTTCCATAGTTACTGATATTCCTGGCACAACAAGGGATTCTATAGATACTCTTGTTGAAATAGAAGGAAAAAAATTGCTTCTTATTGATACGGCAGGAGTCAAGAAAAGAAAGAACATAAAGAAAAAAGTTGAAGCATATTCCATAGGCAGAGCTTTCATGAATATAAAGCGCGGAGACATGGTAATACTGGTGCTTGATTGTACTATGGGCGTTACAGAAACTGATAAAAAAATTCTCGGCTATGCGGCAGCAAATTATAAGGCGGTTTTAATTGCTGCAAATAAGTGGGATTTGATTCCTTATGAAAAAAGAGAAAGTATGAGAACTGAGTTTACTGAATATATTCGTGAAGAAATGAAGTTTGCATCCTACGCACCTTTGGTATTTATTTCCGCAAAAGAGAAGAGAGGCCTTGAAAAGCTAATTGAAGTTGTATTTTATGTTGAGAGTCAGTATAATTTTAGAGTTAAAACTGGTCTTCTAAATAAAATGTTTCAGCAGGCAGTTCATGAAAAAGCTCCTTTTTCAAAAAAGGGAGATGTCAAAGTGTATTATTTATCTCAGGTTGAAACAGCACCTCCTACATTTGCGGTATTTGTTAATAAAAAAGAAAAACTTCATGTGTCCTATACCAGATACTTGGAAAATAGTTTGAGGGCGACCTTTGGTTTTGAAGGCGCACCAATAAGGCTTAAAATTAAAACAAAAGTGAAACAAGAAGAAAAATAAAAGTTTTTAGGAGGCAAGCACTATGATTTTTATTGCAATATTAACAGCGCTTATCGTTCCGTATATAATTGGCTCAATTCCGTCAGGATATCTATTGGTTAAATATACAAAAGGCATAGATGTTAGAACGGTAGGTAGCGGTAATATCGGAGCTACCAATGTTCAGCGTGTGCTTGGTATGAAGGGCTTTTTGTGGGTACTATTACTTGATGCCTTGAAAGGATATATACCACTTATTGTGATTGATAAGTTATTTGGAGTTAGATATCCTGGAGTTGTTTTGATAGCTGCAGCTTCAGCGGTATTGGGTCATACTTTTACTATTTTTCTTAATTTTAAAGGTGGCAAGGGTGTGGCAACGGCTCTTGGAGTATTTTTAGCACTTGCTCCATATTCGGTTTTTGCAGATCTTGTTGTTTTTTCAATCCTATTATATTTTTTCAAATACATATCTTTAGGTTCTATCCTTTGTTCATTTTTGCTGCCTGTATTTATATTTATTTTTGGAGAAGGCGGTTACTTGAATCTCGTGATTTTATTAGCAGTGGCACTTGCTACTTTTGTGATATATAAACATAAGGCAAATATAAAAAGGCTGATTGAAGGAACTGAAAACAAGTTTGAATTTAAACCGATTTCAGAAAAGGAAGAAAAAAAATGAAGGTATCTGTTCTTGGCGCAGGTGGATGGGGAACAGCTTTAGCTGTTCTTTTAAGTGAAAGAAATAATGAGGTCATACTTTGGGAATTTTTTGAGGACTATGCAAAAATTCTTAATGAAAAGAAAGAGAATATAAAATTCTTGAAAGGCGTAAAAATACCATCAACTATTAAGATTACTTCGGACTTAAAAGAAGCCCTTGAAGCTTCGGATTATATAGTTCTTGCTATACCATCACATATATTAAGGTCATTGCTTAAAAATATTAAAAAACTTGATTTTAAAAAGAAAGTTTATATTAGTGTTATAAAAGGTATAGAACAAGAGACGCTTATGACTATGACGCAGGTAATCAAGGATGAACTGGGAAAAGTAAAAACTGCTGTATTATCTGGGCCTTCGCACGCAGAAGAGGTAGGCCGTCGTGTTCCTACCACAGTGGTAGTCGCATCTAAGGATAAAAAACTTGCAGATATTATACAGGCGATGTTCATTACAAATTATTTTAGAACTTATACCAGAATTGATGTTATGGGAGTGGAAATAGGCGGTTCTGTAAAAAATGTAATTGCAATAGCAGCAGGAACACTTGATGGACTAAATACTGGCGACAATACAAAAGCTGCACTTTTAACCAGAGGGCTGGCTGAGATGAGACGCCTGGGTGTTGCTATGGGGGCTGAAGAGGATACATTTTTTGGACTATCTGGAATAGGTGATTTGATAGTCACTTGCAATAGCAAGCATTCGCGAAATAGGTTTGTGGGGGAACAGCTTGGACTTGGTAAAAAAATTGAAGATATTCTTTCTGGTATGGTCATGGTGGCAGAAGGGGTAAAATCTACACTTTCGATTTACAAACTTTCTAAAAAATATAAAGTTGATATGCCTATTTGTAATGAAGTTTATAAAGCACTATATGAAAACAAATCACCTCATGATTCAGTGAGAGATTTGATGAATAGACCGGCAAAATCCGAGAAAGAGTTTCTTATATAAACGGCCTAAATCACTAGTTGTTTGTGATGGGCTTTTAAGGAGCAAATTAATGGATGTAAAAGACAAAAAGTACTATCCAATACGCGAAGTGGCACAATTAACTGGAGTTAGAGAGTCGGTAATTAGATTTTGGGAGCAGAATTTCGAAGAACTTCATCCTATTAAAAATAGGGTTGGTCAAAGAAAATACACAAAAACAGATATTGATATGGTTTTTATTATTAAAAAGCTTCTCTATAATGATGAGTTTAAGATAAGCGGCGCACAAAAAAGATTAAAGGAAGTTTTAGCAGAAATTGATGGACAGCAAATGGAACTTTTTGGAGTAGAAGAAAAATTGACAACAGATAAGCTCAAAGATATAAGAAAAGAAATTATAGAAGCTTTGCATATGTTGGAAAATTAGAAGTATTGTTTTGAAGTAGTATTATTGGTTGATACGGACACACGCCGTTTTGAATTGAAATATAATAAGGTAACGGGGTGTAGCCCCTATAAACAATATTAAGGAAATGGTATTATAGGTTTATATGGACACACGCCCGATTAAAATTGAAAATAAATTAATGAGGCGGGGTGTAGCGCAGTTGGCTAGCGCACTCGCTTGGGGTGCGAGAGGTCGCTGGTTCGAGACCAGTCACCCCGACCATAATAAATAGAGGAGAATGTTGTGAATTTTAGAAAATTAACATTGATTTTTGTTCTGCTTTTTACATTCTTCTTTTCTGCAGCTTTTTCGTCAACTGTAGATGTTGATCATTTTTTAGTGGCTCCTTCAATAAATGGTTGTGGTGGTTTTATTAATAATCAGTCAGCATATATTTTGGAAAATGGAAGATATAGCATAGGACTTCACAAGTTCATACTAAAATTCAATTATGGAGTTTTTGATATTTTTGAAGCAGGAACTTCTATTGATTTTGGGATTTCTTCGGCTTTTATTGAAATATTAAAAACACTATCATTTAATGCAAAAGCAAAAATTTTAAATGAAGACAAATATTTTGTGAGCGTGGCAGCAGGATTAGAAAAACTGCCAGTAAATATTATTCAGAATATTAATCATGAGGATTATAAGCTATATGCAGCTGTTTCAAAAAAGTTGTGGGACACGGATATTACATTAGGCGTTAAAAAACAGCTCGCTGTTGGAAATTCAAGTCTTTCTGATTGGGGGTTTGCTGCGAATGTATCAACTGTTGTGGCTGATACCGTACTTGTTATGCTTGAATATGATAAAAGTACATTTAATGCAGGAGTTAAAATAAGCTTCAATCAGAATTTGAGTGTTGATTTTTCCATAAGAGGAATTGAAAAGATTTCACAGGCTAAAGAAATGGGGACATTTATAAGTAATTATTTTGTATTTGGTATTACTTATCTGCAATAGTTCTATATGGATTGTAAATCTCAAATATTTTTGAGGTGCCCATAAATGAAACAAATAGGTTATCAAATAATGATTACAGGGACAGTACAGGGAGTTGGTTACAGATCTTATTGCCAAGAAGTTGCAACAGCTTTGGGCTTGACTGGTTCTGTTATGAATTTGCCTAATAGAAGTGTTGAAGTTGAAGTATTTGGAAATAAAATTTTGATTGATGAGTTTATAAACAAAATCACAGAACCAAGTGACTTTTATGTTGTAGATACAATAATTAAAAATGAAATCCCGGCAAAGACAAACAATAGCGAATTTATGATATTACACTATCCGGGCTATTGAGGGTGTTATGAAAAAAAATATGACTAAAAAGAAAAGTGTTGTAAAAACAACCATGAAAAAAAATATCACCAAGAAGCAGTTGCAAACTAAAACTACGCCTCAATTAAAAAAACTTTTGGTCAACAAAGATGTAACTGAAAATATTAAAGATGAAGATATTGAGATTATAAACGATATGATTAAAAATGATGTGGAAGAACCAGAAACAGACAAAGATGTAAAAGATGAGATTGTTGAGGAAAAAAGAGGTCTGGCATCCAAAGATTCATTAATGCTATATTTTGAAGATATAAGGAAAGAAAAAATATTGACTCAAGCTGAGGAAAAAGATTATATAAAAAAAGCACAAAGTGGTAATGTCCCAGCGAGAGAAAAAGTAATAAGGGCAAATCTTAAACTTGTTGTTAAAATTGCAAGACGGTATGACTATTTAGGTGTTCCTATCATAGACCTCATAGAAGAAGGAAACATAGGTTTAATGAAAGCTTTAGAAAAGTTTAAACCAGCTTTTGGCTTTAGATTCTCGACTTATGCAACTTGGTGGATAAAACAGTCAGTAAATCGTGCCATAGCTAACCAAAAAAATACAATAAGAATACCAGTACATATACTGGATATATATCATAAGTATTTGAAATTAATAGAAAAAGAGATAAAAGATACAGGTCGTTTTCCTGAAAAAGAGGATGTGGCAAAAAAACTCGGGATAGAACCTCTTAAACTATATGAGATTCTAAATATTGTAAAAACTCCTAAATCTCTTGATATGGAGTATGAAAATGAAGATTCTGATAATACGAGAAGCTTAAAAGATACTACGGAAAATCTATCTATCATTAAACCAGACGAT
Organism: bacterium; assembly: GCA_037138355.1. GTDB lineage: Bacteria > Oederibacteriota > PGYV01 > PGYV01 > Palsa-1178 > PALSA-1178. The sequence continues at coordinate 36,775 of JBAXIL010000002.1, read as the reverse complement.
GACTTTTTTGAAAAAGATAAAAATGAAAAAATATTAGAATTAGTTTCTAAATTAAAGCCAAAGGAACAGGAAGTAATAATGAGTAGATTTGGAATTAATAATAGAAATGTTCATACTCTTGAGGAAATTGGGGCGAAATTGAAGTTAACAAGGGAGAGGATTAGGCAGATAGAGGTTATTGCAATTAAAAAATTAAAAAATCTCATAAAAAATTCAGATTAAATACAAAAAATGGAGAGCGTTATGGAAAAAAAATTGAGAAAAATTGTTTTAGATGTACCAGATTTCCCCAAAAAAGGAATTATTTTTAAGGATTTAACACCGCTTTTTAAAGATAAAGAATCGTTTAAAAAATTAATAGATTTTTTGGCTAAAAGGTATAAAAATAAAGGTATAGATACAGTTGTGAGTGTAGAAGCACGAGGTTTTTTGCTTGGGGCACCGCTTGCGTATAAGTTAGGGGCTTCGCTTGTTCCAGTGCGCAAGCCAGGGAAATTACCAAGGCCAGTTTACAAACAAGAGTATGCTCTTGAGTACGGCACTGACTCGCTTGAAATACATAAGGATGCCATAGGTAAAGGCGAAAAAGTGTTAGTTATAGATGATGTTTTAGCTACAGGTGGCACTGCTGGAGCTGTAGCTAAGTTGGTTGATAAATGTGGTGGAAAAATAGTTGAATTTGCTTTTATTATTGAGCTTGATTTCTTAAAAGGAAATGAAAAACTGAAACCGCATAAAGTTTATTCAATGCTGCATTATTAAAAAAAAAGATAAGTTTTTGAATGATATTCTATTTTAAGAAAAGGAGTTCAAATGCATTTATACAAGCATTCACTTTTTGCTGGGATTTTATTTGTTATTTTATTTACTGTATCTGGATGTGTGAGAGCATATCATGTTCAAATTGATTCCATTAGCGATATGACTGCTGTAAGTAGTAAAATTTATCAAATATTGCCAGGTAATAAAGACATAAGTGCAACTGACCTTCAGTTTAAAGAATTTGCTGGATTACTTGTTAAAACTATGTCTATGCAAGGCTTTGTTTTGGCAAGTGCAGCAAAACATGCAGAACTGGAAATATATCTTTCATACGGAGTGGGAGATCCAGAAACACATACTTATTCATATTCCACTCCTGTATGGGGACAAACTGGAGTGGATATATATACGCAGTCGAGTCAGACCAATAATTCTGATAATACAGGCACCAATCAATATTCCATAACTTCTGTGCAACCTCAATATGGTGTGACTGGTTTTGCCAGTCAAATAGGTGAATATACTTCTTATAAAAAATACATTATTATAGATGCCTTCAATGCTAAAAATGGTAAGCCTGGAGAGAAATTGCAGGAAGTATGGAAAACCTCTATTGCAGCTTCAGGCAGAATTAAAGAACTAAGGAAAATCTTTCCTGCGCTTTTAGCGGCCTCAGTGAAGTATATTGGGACAAACACTGGAGAAGAAGTTTCAGTTGATATACCAGAGGATTCAGAACTTATTAAGCAAATTAAAGGCAATTAAATATCACATTATTAAGGAAATATTGACAAGAACTATTCACTTTTTTGAAGTTTTTACTTATAAGTATGGAAAAATTGCTGTCTATATTTTACCTTGACCTACCTGCTAAAATCGTCTAAAATAACATATCTTTTGTTTCATTAAGTTTCATCGGAAGCAAATCAGGAAAACTTAATCTTTAACCATTGTTTAAAGGAGAAAAATGAATACTTACAAGAGATTATTAAAATACATGAGCCCCTACATGGACAGAGTTATTACGGCCATGATTTTCATGATTTTTACATCTGGTTTGACGGCCGCATCTATGTATGTGATTAAGCCTGTCATAGATAAAATTCTTGCAAACCCTGATAAGACCGAGGCCATACATTGGATAAGTATTCTTCCAGTTGCCATAATAGTTATTTTTGTTTTTAAAGGAGTATGTGGTTATATACAAAGTTATCTAATAAATTATGTTGGAACAAAAATTATTTTGAATATGAGAAAGCAGCTTTATGAACATATAACTGGTCTTTCAATGAACTTTTTTAATAACCAAAAAATAGGAATTCTTATATCAAGAATCACTAATGATGTGCAAATGGTGCAAGGAGCGCTTGCGAATCTGCTTGGGAGCTTAGTTGGAAGTGTGCTAACTATCGCTGGATTGGTTGGGCTTCTTTTTTTCTTAAGCTGGAAATTTGCTTTAATTACAATTGTTATTTTTCCGATTGCCATATTACCGATATCAAAATTTGGTAAAATAATAAAATCTGCTGCTGGAAATGTACAGCTGAAAATGGGAACTTTAACATCAATTTTAAATGAAACTTTTAATGGAATACGAATAGTAAAAGCTTTTGGCATGGAAAATTATGAGCGTAAAAAATTTAATGCTGAACTATCAAGTCTTTTTGACCATACCATGAGGGGGACAAGGGCATATATTATGTCTTCTCCAGTAATGGAGTCAATTGGTGCCATAGGCGTTGCCGTACTTGTTTGGGCGGCTGGAACAGCAGTAATTAAAGGCGAACTTACGGCGGGCACATTCTTTGCCTTTGTTGGTGGCTTGACGGCACTTTATCCGCAGATTAAAAAATTAAATGATATTAATAATGTTATACAGCAGGCTTTGGCAGCAGCTGAAAGAATATTTACTATTCTTGACACGAAACCTGAAATAGTAGAGTCGGAAGTTCCAAAAGAGTTAAATGAATTCAAATCATCAGTTGAATTTAAAAATATTAGTTTTAATTATGTAGAAGGTCAGGATGTTTTAAGAGATGTAAACTTTAAAATAAATAAAGGACAGATATTTGCCGTCGTTGGACCTTCAGGGGCAGGCAAAAGTACTTTGGCGGATTTACTTGCCAGATTTTATGATGTTAAGAAAGGCCTTATTACCATTGACGGAATAGATATAAAAGATATTAAAATTGAGTCTTTGCGTAATCTTATAGGTATAGTTACTCAGGAAACCATACTGTTTAATGACTCAATAAAAAACAATATATCATATGGTTTAGAGACAAATGATATGGGTAAAGTTGAAATGGCAGCGCGTGCGGCTAATGCTTCAGAGTTTATAGAAAAACTGCCAGAAAAATATGACACTTTAATTGGAGATAGAGGCGTGAGACTTTCTGGTGGTCAGAGGCAGAGAATGGCAATAGCCAGAGCTATTCTGAAAAATCCACCAATCCTAATACTTGACGAAGCCACTTCTTCGCTCGATTCGGAATCAGAAATACTCGTACAGGAAGCTATAAATAATCTAATGAAAAACAGAACAGCTTTTGTGATAGCTCATAGGCTTTCTACGGTAAGAAATGCGGCAAATATAATAGTGGTAGATAATAATATTATAGTTGAAGAAGGAAGTCATGATTCCTTAATTAAAAAGAACGGAGTTTATACAAAACTTTACAATTTACAATTTAAACTTAATAAGGAAGAAAAGATAGATGAAATACAAAAGTAAAGCTGCATTTATTGACCGTGATGGTAATCTCATTCATGAAGTGGGATATATAAGCTCTCTGAAAAAAATTAAGTTTTATTCTCGCTCTATTAAAGCTATGCAGTTGCTCAAAGCTGCTGGATATAAAGTAATAGTCGTGACAAATCAGTCCGGTGTGGCAAGAGGGTACATAAAAGAGACCTTTGTAAAAGAAGTACATAAACACATAACAGCTTTTTTAAAAAAATATTTTCTGAAAATAGACGCATATTATTATTGTCCTCATCATCCTAAAAAGGCAGTTTTAAAAAAATATTTGAAAGATTGTGAGTGTAGAAAACCTAAAATTGGCATGATTAAAGCCGCTCAAAAAAAATTCAACATAGATCTTAAGCAAAGTTTTGTAATAGGGGACAAATTGACGGATGTTCATTTGGGTAAGAATGCTAAAATGAAAACCGCGCTTGTTCTTACTGGATACGGCAAGGAAGAAAAGAAGCTCATCAAATTAGCTTATGACAAACCTGACTTTATAGCCAAAGATTTTTATCAAGCAGTTAAGTTCTTGATAGTGTAGAGAGGCTGCTTGCTGCCTCTCTGACGCAGGTATTATTAATGCAATTTCAGTTTATAAATTATGGTGGACGGCAGAAGGTAACCGTATCACGCAAACAAGGAGAACAATATGAATAAATACGCTTCAATAATAGACAAGTTTAAAGGACAAAAAGTTTTAGTTTTAGGGGATTTTATACTTGATGAATACCTATATGGTGAAACAGAACGCATTTCAAGAGAAGCTCCTGTTCTAATATTGAAATATAATAAAACAACTTACCTTGCAGGTGGCGGAGCAAATCCAGTAATGAATATTGTTGATTTGGGTGCTATTCCTATACCGGTTTCAATTGTTGGAACAGATGAATATTCAGAGATTTTGCTTAACATGATGAAAGAAAAGGGAGTTGATGCTTCTTTTATAGTAAAGACAGAAAATTACAGCATCCCTGTAAAAACCAGAGTTATGGCAGGTTCAGTTCATACAGTGAAACAGCAGATAGTAAGGATCGATAGGTATAACGAAGGAATAATGGACAAGCAAATTGAATTAAAGTTAATAGAAAATATTAAAAAGGCCGCTGCTAATATAGATGTAATTCTTGTATCAGATTATGGAAGCGGTATGATAACCGACGAAGTAATTAAAACTGTAAACGCACTCGCTAAAAAAGGAAAAAAAGTTGTTGTTGATTCGCGTTATGGGTTGAAAAAATTCAAATATGTTGCAACTGCGACACCAAATGAAACAGAAGCAGGTCCTGCTGTTGATTTTGAAAAGTATGAAGAAAAAAATGTAGAATATATTGTAAAAAAACTTGCAACAATGATGAAAGCGAAGGGTATGATTGTAACTCGTGGGAGCAGAGGCATGATAGTGTTTGAAAATAAGAAAATTGTAAAAGTTACTCCTTTTGGCACAGATGAGATTGTGGATGTATCTGGTGCAGGTGACACGGTTTCGTCAATCATTTCAATCGCTTTAGCTTGCGGAGCAAAGTTAGCTGATGCGGCTTATTTGGCAAATATAGGTGGCGGACTTGTGGTAATGAAACGAGGAGTTGCAACTGTAACAGTAAATGAGCTAAAGGGAGCACTTAAAAATGTCTAAAGTTAAAAGCAGGGAAGCACTTTCAAAGATTGTGGCAAAATTGAAAAAACAGGGTAAAAAAGTCGCTTTTGCCAATGGTTGCTTTGATATACTTCATGTGGGACATATAAGATTTCTAAAAGCCGCAAAGGGAAAAGGTGACACACTTGTACTCGGCTTAAACTCGGATTCATCTGTCAGAAAACTTAAAGGAAAAGGCAGACCTCTTGTCAATCAGCGTGAGAGGGCAGAGATTATGTCTGCTTTTGAGTTTGTGGATTACATAGTTATATTTAATGAATTAACCGTTGATAAAACATTACAAATACTTTTACCAACTTATCATTGTAAAGGGACTGACTATACTTTAGATACAGTCCCAGAAAAAGAAATGGCAAAGAAGTTTGGGATTAAGATAGCGATTGTGGGCGACTCTAAAGATCACTCAACTAAAGATATCATAAAGACAATAATAGAAAAATATAAATAGTTTCAACCCAAAGTTCTTTTTCCTAAAGTATATTTAAACTTTGATTTTGGGATAAGTGCTTTGAGATCAATAAAGGACATAAAATGGATAAAATCTTAATATCCAGAACAGATGGTATTGGTGATTTACTACTCACGACTCCGCTCATAAAGGAAGTTAAAGCCAAATATCCAGCTGTAAAAATAACTGTCCTTGTCTCTCAATATGCCAATGACCTTCTTCTGAATAATCCAAATGTTTACAGCACGATAATATATGATAAAAAACGGCCTGACCTACTCTTATCAAAACTCAAAACTGAAAAGTTTGATACAGTGATTGCTGCTTATCCTCGTCCTGAACTTGCTTGGTATTTCTTTAAAACAGGTATCCCTCAAAGATACGGAACAGCCTCAAGATGGTATTCTTTCCTATATAATCAAAAAGTAGCAATGAGCAGAAAAAAATCAGAGAAAAGCGAAGCAGATTATAATTTAATGACTGCAGGAAAATTATTAGACAATGTCACTGCAGTGAAAGAATATTATTTCATTACAGAAAAAGAAAAGCAAAATGGTCTTGAATATATCAAGCAAAAAGGAATAGGTTCTGGGTTTATCATTATCCACCCAGGGAGCAAAGGCTCAGCTTGGAACTTGAGTGAAGTGGTATATTCAAAGCTGGCGGATGAAATACTGGAAGACGGATATCATATTCTATTGACAGGTGGAAAAACTGAAAAGGATTTGTTAAATAAAATTAAAAATAATATGACACAAAAAAATAATATTTTTATAATGAACGAAGAATTGACAATGCGACAGTTTGCTGGAGTTATTGCTCAGGCTGAAGTTTTGATAAGTAGTTCTACGGGACCAATGCACATTGCAGCAGCGCTTGGAGTAAAGACATTGAGCTTTTTTCCCCCAGATACAATTGCTTCAATGAAACCAAAAAGATGGGCCTGTCTTGGAAATAAGCAAGTCATAATACAACCAAAAAATAATAACCCAAAGCCCCAAGATATGGATTTGATTGATAGAAAAATTATATTATCAAAATTAAAGGAACTCATAAACAGATGAAAAAACATATTTTCCTTTATGGGTTGATTGTTTTTGTACTTTCATCCTGCGCTACTATTCAAAATAAAGTTTCTATTCTTGAAGTGACTCAAGGTGAAAGATTAGTTAGAGCTGAAGCACAAAAGCAAAATGAAAAGAATTCTTCCGTAGATTCAAGCATGCTTTATAAAGTTCGAAAAGGTGATAGCTTATGGAAAATATCAAAAGCAATTTCAGGCAAAGGGTCGCTTTGGAATAAATTGGCATTATCAAATTCTCTTAAAGAAGATATTATACTAAAGGAAGGCATTATAATTAACATATCAGTTTTATGTGAAAGTTTAGACGATAATGAAGATGTTAAGAATAAAAGTAATTTTGTTTACAGGGTAACTGAAAATAAGGCCTTTGGAGTTGGTGAAAAGCTTACCTTTGGGGTAAAGTATTTTGGTGTAACAGCAGGTATTGCTGTTCTGGAAGTAAAAGACATAGAAAAATATAATGACAGACAGGTATATCATATAGATGCTACAGCCAGAACAGCGCCATTTTTTGAGCCGTTTTATAGAGTCAAGGATGTCATATCAACTTATATGGATGTAATGGGTTTATTTTCGTGGAAATATTCAAAAAAACTTGAGGAAGGTGGGTATCGTAATACCACAATAATGGACTTTAACCACGAGCAATCATTTGCGGTAAAAAACAATGGTGACAAGTGCGACATTGTTCCTTTTGTTCAGGATGTTTTGTCTGAGTTTTATTATTTTAGAAGTGTATATAAAGGTGAAAATGAAATAAAGATAGATGTATCTTCAGACGAATGTAAAACATATCAGATAGTAGTAAAAAAACTGCGTAATGAAAAAGTCACAACTGATGCAGGTGAATTTGATTGTATAGTGGTTCAACCTTTTTTGAAATATGAAGGAATTTTTAGACAAAAAGGCGATATTTGGATATGGCTTACTAATGATAAAAACTTAATGCCAGTAATTATTAAAAGTCAAATAGCGATTGGAACTATAGATGTGATATTGCAATCGGCGGATGTTGTAAAGGCAGAGTGATTAAGTTTTTATTATAAAGACAAACGGTCTGGGATAGTTTTTTACACTTTGTCGTTGACTAAACTAGTCCAAACCTATTATAATTATATATCCTAAGACAAAGGGAGCTGTTATGGCAGATTATTTTGAAAAGTCAATTAAGGAAAGTTGTGTTGTAAAATTAAAAAGTTATAAAGGCAACAAGTCAAAACTTCAAAAGGCAGTTGACTCTCTATACTCCACTCTTCACGCTGGTAATAAAATCCTTATATTTGGTAATGGCGGTTCAGCCGCTGATGCCCAACATATTGCAGCTGAGTTTGTTGTGCGTTTGAAGTTGGAGCGCAGAGGATATCCTGCTATTGCTTTAACTACTGATTCCTCGATTCTTACTTCCTGTGGAAATGATTATGGTTTTGATAGAGTATTTGAAAGGCAGGTTGAGGCATTGGGTAATTTTGGTGATGCAGCAATAGCCATTTCTACTTCTGGTAATTCAAAAAATGTCATTCTTGCGATTAGGGAAGCTAAAAGACATGGCATGCAGGTAATTGGTTTTACAGGTCAAGGTGGCGGTAAAATGGCGAAGCTTTGTGACATACTGATAGACGTTAAATCATCTAATACTATGAGAATTCAGGAAACGCACATAACTTATTTTCATGTAATTTGTGATCTTGTAGAAAAAAAACTTGCGGGAGAAATTTAAGTTGAATAAAATAAGTAAAGCAACATTAAAAAAAATAATTCATAAATTTAAAAATAAGAAAATACTCGTGGTTGGAGATTTAATGATAGACGAGTATATATGGGGCAAGGTTTCCAGAATCTCACCAGAAGCTCCAATTCCAGTAGTGGAAGTACAAAAAGAGGATGCTAAACCAGGCGGAGCAGCAAATGTAATATTGAACCTTGTGTCATTAGGTGCAAAAGTTTATGCCGCGGGTGTGATTGGACAAGATGACAAAGCTAAAAAGCTTACTTCGTATTTAAAAAAAGAAAATGTGGATGTCTCTGCTATTGTCACAGATAAAAATAGACCAACCACAGTTAAGACCAGAGTAATTGCTCACCATCAGCAGGTGGTGCGTATTGATAAAGAACAAAAAAATGATATTTCGTTGGCGACCGCAAAAATTATCATTGGAAAAATAACAAAAATCATGAAAAATATGGATGCTGTAGTATTTTCTGATTACGATAAAGGGTTGCTCACAAGTGGACTTGTGTCAGGCATTATGAGTTTGGCTAAAGGCAAGATAGTGACAGTAGATCCTAAACCAGATAATGTGAGCATATTTAACAATGTGACATTGATTTCTCCCAATAAAAAAGAGGCTTCAGAAGCAACTGGGATACAAATATCAAATGAAGAGCAGGTTTTAGCTGCTGCTAAAATATTAAAAAATATCACGAATTCAGCTGCCATACTTATCACACGCGGAGAAGAAGGTATGTCTTTATATGAAGGCGGTCGAATGCGTTCGGTACCGACAGTGGCAAGGGAAGTATTTGATGTGACTGGCGCTGGAGATACTGTGATTTCTGTGGTTACACTGGCACTTGCTTCAGGTTCCTCTTTTGATGAAGCAGCAGTGCTTTCTAATATAGCGGCTGGAGAAGTAGTAGCCGAAGTAGGTGTAGTAACTCTCAATATAAAAGAATTAAAAGCAGCGGTTGATGAAAAAAATTGATAAAGTAATTTTTGATAGAAAAAAACTAATTGCCACAGTGGAAAAACTGAAAGACAATGGAAATAAAATAGTATTTACAAACGGCTGTTATGATTTAATTCATGGTGGTCATGTTAGGTTCTTAATCGCTGCAAAAAAAATGGGCGATATTTTAATTTTGGCGCTAAATAGTGATGCGTCAGTTAGGCAAATTAAAGGTCCAAAGCGTCCTGTGACAGCTCAAGCCGAGAGGGCTGAAGTAATGTCGGCTTTGGAATGCGTGGACATAGTCACATTGTTTGAAGAAAAGGATCCTTATAATATAATAAAGGACATTGTCCCAGATGTGTTGGTAAAAGGTGGTGATTGGCCACTGAATAAGATAATAGGAGCCGATATCGTTCTTGCAGCTGGTGGAAAAGTTAAAAATGTTCCTTATGTTAAAGGCAAATCAACAACAAATATAATTGCAAAGGTATTAAAATATTACAATTAAGTGATAGTAGTAATTTTTTTTGTTATAAATTATAAAGGAGTTCTATGAATATTATTGGAATAATACCGGCAAGGTTGAAATCAACCAGGTTTCCGGAAAAGATGCTTGCTAAAATAAAAGGAAAAAGTTTGATAGAAATGGTTTATGCCAATGCTAAAAAGGCAAATTCTATAAAGCAGTTATTTGTGGCTACTGATAGCGTGAAAATAAAAAATGTGATAGAAGCGGCTGGTGGGAAAGTAATAATGACGCCAGCCTCATGTAAATCTGGAACAGAACGCATAAGGGAAGCATTAAAATCAATACGAGCAAATATGAATGATATCGTAGTAAATATACAAGGCGATGAGCCTTTATTGGAACCTGTTTTTATTGATAAGGCCATAAAGGCATTGATTGAGGATAAGTCATGTGAGGCCTCTACATTGGCCTCTGTTCTTGTTTCTAATAAAGAAATTAATAATACCTCAGTAGTTAAGGTAGTGTTGGATTCTTTTTCAAATGCTTTGTATTTTTCAAGAGCGGCAATACCTTATAACCGTGATGAGGCAAAGTTAAAGCCGGGAGTGTACCTAAAACATATTGGCTTGTATGCTTATAAAAAAAGCGTTCTTGACAGGTGGCTTAAGTTTGATAGCAGATATGAAGGCGTAGAAAAACTTGAGCAATTAAGAATGTTGGAAAATGGTTGCAAAATTAAAGTTGTTGTAGTTAAAAGCAAGAGTATTGGAATAGATACAAAACAAGATTTTGCTAAATTAAAAAAAATAATTTAGAAGGCAAATGTTTTCAGGATTTTGGATTTATAATTTTAGGTTGTGAATTCTGCAATCATAATGAGGTGCTATGTGAAGGGTAAAAAGTATATTTTTGTAACTGGAGGAGTTGTTTCATCACTTGGTAAGGGGATTGCGGCATCTTCTATCGCTGCTTTATTAGAAGCTCGCGGAGTAAAAATTACAATGCAAAAATACGATCCTTATTTAAATGTAGATCCTGGAACAATGAGTCCTTTTCAGCATGGCGAGGTTTATGTCACTGAAGATGGTGCTGAAACAGATCTTGATTTAGGTCATTATGAAAGATTTACAAATGCTGTGCTTACGAAGGAAAATAATGTTACAACGGGAAAGATATATAGCGTAATTATAGACAGAGAACGCCGTGGTGATTACCTTGGTAAAACCGTGCAGGTAATTCCTCATGTAACTAATGAGATTAAAGACAGGTTGAAATCTCTTTTAAAGGGAACGGATATTGAAGTTGCGATAATAGAGATAGGTGGTACGGTTGGTGATATAGAAAGTCAGCCTTTTCTTGAGGCAATTAGGCAAATGCAGCAGGATTTAGGTCGTGATAATGTGTTGTATGTTCACTTGACCTTAGTTCCATATATTAAAGCCGCTGGGGAAATTAAAACTAAGCCAACTCAGCATTCAGTGGCACAATTGCGTTCAATCGGTATTCAGCCAGATGTACTTTTATGCAGAACTGAAATGAAGATGTCAAAAGGCGAGAGAGATAAAATAGCGCTTTTTTGTAATGTTGACTATGATGCAGTTATTCAGGCATTTGATGTGCCTACTATATATGAAGTGCCAAGAATGTTTCATCAACAAGGTTTAGATGATTTGATTGTAAAGAAGCTTGGTTTAAAAGCAAAAAAAATTAATTTAAAGACATGGGATAATATCGTTAGAAAAATTAAATTTCCAATAGGCGAGGTTAACATAGCGGTAGTTGGTAAATATGTTGAAGTTCAAGATGCTTATAAATCTATAAAAGAAGCAATACTACACGGTGGTATAGGTAATAATGTAAAAGTAAATATAAAATGGATTGATTCTGAAAAAGATATTGAGCCATTAATGAAAAGTAAACAGGTTGGAAAGTTATTTGCTGGAATACACGGTGTGCTTGTTCCAGGAGGATTTGGTACGAGAGGCATAGAAGGAAAGATTGCAGCAATTCAATATGCCAGAGAAAAGAAAATACCATACTTTGGTATTTGTTTGGGAATGCAGGTTTCGGTAATTGAGTTTGCCAGACATGTTTTGGGTATGAAAAGTGCAAATTCAACCGAATTTGAAAGTAAAACAAGATATCCAGTAATATCAAAACTTGAAGAACAAAAACACATAGAGTATATGGGCGCATCCATGAGATTGGGTGCATATCCTTGTAAGGTTAAACCTGCTACGAAATCATATGCAGCATATAAGGAAAAGTTTATTTTTGAACGGCACAGGCACAGATATGAGTTCAATAGCTTATACAGGGATAAATTTGAAGAGAATGGTTTTATTATAACTGGAACTTCTCCAGACGGTTTTCTTGTAGAAATGATTGAATACATTAAACATCCATGGTTTATAGCAGTTCAGTTTCACCCAGAATTTAAGTCAAAAGCAAGAGCTCCACATCCTTTATTCAGAGAGTTTATAAAGGCATCGATTGATAAAAAGAAAGGAAAATAAATGGAACCGCAAAAACCCAGCAGTGAGATGCAGGAAGATCTGCTGAAATTTGCTAAGGCCAAGTTCTTGTCGGCACAAGCAAAGTATGATGCTATACAAGCACTTGCAAAAAAATATAATATGCCATTAGAAAAAATGATAAAAAATATAATAATGGAGTGGATGGTTGAAGACAAAAATGCCACAGGCAGTATTGCCAAAGGCAAAAATGCGGTGAAAAATGAAACTTTCAAAAAAATACTCTGAGATTACAGGAAAAGGACTTTTCTTAATTGCTGGTCCTTGTGTTATAGAAAATGAAAAAATGGCTTTTTTGATAGCTGAGAAGCTTAAAGAAATAACGCAAAGATTGGGTATGCCTTTTGTTTTCAAAGCCTCCTATGATAAAGCGAATCGTACCTCTCTTGGAAGTTTTCGTGGACCAGGAATAAAAAAAGGTCTAAATCTTATGGCAAAGATAAAAGAAAAGCTTTCTCTTCCAGTATTAACTGATGTTCATGAAACAAAAGATGTGGTTCAAACAGCAAAGGTTGTTGATATATTACAAATACCTGCATTTTTGTGTAGGCAGACAGATTTAATAGTTGCTGCTGCAAAAACAGGAAAAATAATTAATATTAAAAAGGGACAGTTTTTATCACCTTTTGAAATGGATAACATAATACAAAAAGCTCTATCAACAGGAAACAAGGAAATAATGTTAACAGAGAGAGGTTTTTCTTTTGGTTATAATAATTTGGTGGTTGATTTGAAATCCATAGCATATATGAGAAAAACTGGTTATCCAGTTATTATTGATGCTACTCATGCTGTTCAGCGTCCTGGTGGAGCTGGAAACCGTAGCGGAGCCGATAGGGAATATATTGATACCATAGCCAGAGGAGCAGTAGCTGCAGGGGCAACAGGTGTATTTATGGAGGTCCATCCTAATCCGAAAAAGGCTTTGTCTGATAAAGATTCGCAATATGCGCTTGATAAAGTTGAACCAGTGTTGAGAAAGTTAAAAGAAATTTACGATTTAGTCAATGAGTAAATAAGACAAAGTAGTTTGCCTTGGTTTCAAATGTAATGATATTTATTCTGTAAAACCCCATATATTATAGAGCTTTTATTGAAACCCCTATCTTTTAATCATCCTTTTCTTTGTTGCCTTAACCCATTATATTTGCTATAATTTTTATGTTAGATAATTCACGAAAAACAAGGAGTTTTTATGATTGAACATGAAAAATATACAGCTTTTATTGATGGCGCCTCCAGTGGCAACCCAGGACATGCTGGTATAGGTGTTGTCATATACAAGGGGAAAGATCAGATTTTGGTTGAGTCAAAGTATATTGGTACGGCTACTAATAATGTTGCCGAGTATACTGCTTTGACGCACCTTTTGGAAATGGCAAGAAAACATAAAATTAAAGAGCTTCATGTTTTTTCAGATAGTGAGCTTATGGTAAAACAGTTATCTGGAGAATATAAAGTAAGAGATGAAAAATTACAGGAGTTTGTAAAGTTGGCTTTGACATACAAAAAAGATATTAAGTTTGAAGTCACTCATATTCCTCGTGAAAAGAATAAAGAAGCTGATAAGCTCTCAAAGGAAGGTTCAAAAAGGGGAGGCAATATCAGAAATGTATGAGTTTTTAGTAATCTTATTTTCAGTAATTACATGTATGGCAATATTTGGAATGTTTAAATTCGGTTTCAATATCATTTTTTTATACATAATTTTATTTTCTCTTGTGTTTGTAATATGGTTGGTGGCAGTTATATTAGAAGAAAATAAAAAAAATGACGGTCATGTACGGTAACATAGCCCGCAGTTTTATCAATGCGGGTTTTCAAATATGGGACATCTTCGAGGAAACAGTTGTCTCCACTATAATAACCTTTGAAGACAATCGCGTGGATAAAATAATGCCAGGTTTAGATTTTGGAATAGGGTTAAGAGGTGTAAAAGATTATAAAACAGTGTATGGATACACTAATGATTTAGCCGCACTAAATAAAACTGCTGAACATATATGCGGGGCAGCTGGTTTGGGTAAAGATATTATTTTTAATGAGCTAAAACCTTCCGTAATACATGAGACAAAAATACCACATGATTCTGTTGCTATACAAAAAAAAATTGATCTATTGAAAGAGATAAATGACAGAGTTAGGTCGAAAAGCGGATTAATAAGACAAGTCACCATAAACTATTCAGAAAAAAAACAGCAGGTGGTAATTTATAATGATAAGAAAGAAGTAACCCGTGAAGATCGGGTTTATACAAACTGTGCTATTATGGTTATTGCAGAAAAAAATGGACGCATAGAAACTGGATATCATGTATTGGCTGCGCGTAGAGGGTTTGAAGTTTTTGAATTTGAAGATGTTTTTGAAAAAGCAGACTTAGCTGCCAGCTTAGCTTTACGCTTGCTTGATGCTAACAAAAAAATAACTGGCCCTATGACAGCTGTTATTTCTTCAAGTGCTGGGGGTACTATGATTCATGAGGCCGTTGGACATTCACTTGAAGCTGATTTGGTTCAAAAAGGTTTGTCTCAGTATCAGGGTGAGAAAGGAAAAAAGGTAGCTTCTGAAATTATTACTGTTTTAGATGATGCCACACTGCTGAACAAACGCGGATCCTTATCTTTTGATGACGAGGGAACCCCTTCACAAAAGACCGTGCTTATAGAAAAAGGCATTTTAAAGAACTTTATGTATGATAGAGAAACGGCTCTTAAGGATAAAACAGAATCAACTGGAAATGGCAGGCGTGAGTCGTATAAATTTAAACCCATACCAAGAATGAGAAATACAATGATTACTCCAGGCACGGGTTTAAGTGCTGACCTTATAAAAGACACAAAAAATGGCATATTTGTAGTTAAGATGGGTGGAGGGCAGGTTAATACAGTAACAGGCGAGTTTGTTTTTGAAGTTAAAGATGGTTACTTAATAGAAAATGGAGTTATAACATATCCAGTTCGTGGCGCGACACTTATGGGAACTGGAAAGGCAGTTTTAAATACAATTGATGCAGTGTGTACTGATTTAGGTTTTGATTCAGGCACATGCGGTAAGGACGGACAGGGTTCCCCAGTTTGTGATGCCCAGCCAACGCTTAGAATTCCAAAGATACTTGTTGGTAGTAAGTAGTAATTCAAAAATATTTTGGAGGTTTAGTGTGAGAAATATATTTTTGTTAGTTTCTTTTTTATCAATATTTTTCTTGTCAAGCTTAGTTATGGCAGTTGATACAGCTACCAATCTTTCAATTACTCCGATTGCAGTTCCGAGCACAGTTGAAATAGTTGGTGCGGCATTAACTACAACTGCAGTGCCAAAAGCTACTCCTGAAATGGAAGGCGCATTGCCAAATGCTTCAGAAATGGATTTGTATGAGAGTCCAGATGAACCAGAACCTACTGTTGAAGAGGCATCAAAAGCAATTCAGAAGAAGTCTGAAGCCAGAATGAAAAAACATTTTACGATAGAACAGACTTTGTCTACTCCGAGTTCAATGGGTACAAAGTTAGGTTATTTTATTAATGAGAATTGGAGAGTCGCTGCAGAATACTCAACTATATCTTGGCTTTTGGCTAATAAAAATCATGAAAAAAATTCATCTTGGGCTATTTCTGGAAATTATTCAGCAGCAGATGATGATTGGGCACCGTTCTATGGAGTTGGTTTTACAATGATGGATTTGTACTATAGTGACAAGGTCAGTAACGCTGATACTGGTATAGACGATAATGTTAAATTTACAAAAGAATTTACTGGAGGATATTTAACTGGTGGAGTTACTTGGATTACTGATTCTATTCTTATGGCATCAATAGAATTTGATTTATATGCAGGTAGGACAAGACTAAAAAAAGACAATATTACTACACCATCAAAAAGTGAAGATAATAAAAACAATCCCACATCAACTCTTTCTGTAATGATTGGGGCAACTGTGGGAATCTGTTTTTAAGAAAAAGGTTGTAAACAACAAGTAAATAAATGGCTCGTAACCTATAGAAGTGCAATTGACACTGTATGGGCTATGTGATATTCTGTTAAAAATTGATACTACTTTATGGAGGAAGATATGAATAAAATATTTTTAATTTCGCTTATGTTGATTGTTCCTTTTGCTGCTTATACTGCGACTGCTTCGTCAGCAAAAGCAAAAAATGTTACTAATCCAAAAATAGAAGCTACCGTAGTAGTGGATGATTCTTATATGTATTATCCCGGTCATGTGGGAAATATACTTTACTTAAAAGGTCGTAGAAAAAAAAATCCAGAGAAGCTTCTTTATGTTAAAGCTGAAACAAAAGCAATAGAACAAAGAGATGGAAAGGATTATCATTATTTTTATGCGCCGCAAGTGGATATTAGATATTTAATTAACATAGATAAAGAAAATGGCATTGCCATGAAAATAATCAAATATCCTTTTCCGTTTTTTGATATGTCTATAGAAGTTACTTTAACTCCTGAAATGACATTTATGAAGTTCCCGCTTGTTGTAGGTAATAAGTGGACTTATGTGGGCAGGGGAGAGGCAACTCTCTTGGGCTTTATTAAAGTGGGGAGGGATTTGAAAACAGATTTTGAAGTAGTAAGCAAAGAAACAATTAAGACTGAAGCAGGTGATTTTGAGGCATATAACATAGTAGCAAATGTAGATGAAGGCGATGGCAAGGGAGTTCATTCAGAAAAATATTGGTATGCTAAAGGCTTAGGATATACTATTGCAGAGACATCTGGACACAGGGCTGATCTTGCAGGTTATAAAATATTTGATGAGACAACAGGCATATGGAAGGAAAAACTGCCTGAAGGAGTTGACAAATATGAATAAAATTTTAAGAGTTTCAATTGTTTTTATAGCGGCGATTCTCATAGCTATAGTGTTGGGTGGATGTTCACTTAAAACAACGGTAATTAATTCTACTGCGCTTTTTATGGATGATGTGGTGGATGAGTTTTTAGCTGAGACAGATATGGATTTTGCTAAACAGGCTGGTCCTGCAAATTTAAAGTTATTGGATGGACTGATAAAAGGTTCAAATAATGAAAATGATGGACTACTTATTAAGGGCTGCAAACTTTATGGCATGTATGCTATGGCATTTCTTGAAGATGAAGGGCAAGATAGAAAAGAAGAAAAAATTAATTCAAGAAGAGCGTCCAACTTTTACAAAAAAGCAAAAGATTATGGTATGAAAGTGATGCTGAAAAATAATGATTTTAAAGCAGTGGCAGAAGGTTCGCTGGATGATTTTGTCAAAGTAATGCCAACCTTTGGAAAAAATGATATTGATGCTTTGTTTTGGACAGCTTTTGCGTGGGGTAGTTATGTGAATTTAAATAGAAACTCGGCATCTGATATAGCTGATCTGCCGAAAGTTGTTGCTATTATAAATAGAGTAATAGAATTGGACACTACATATTTCTATGGAATTCCGCATCTCTTTCTTATCGTGACATATTCAATGCCAGCTATGTTTGGTGGAGATTTAGAGAAGGCCAAGGCTGAATATCATAAAATAAAGGCAATTTCAGGAGATAAGTTGATAATAGCAGATTATTTTATGGCTAAGTTTTATGCCTCCCAGTCACAGAATAAGGAACTTTTTGAGCAACTGATTACAGGAATACAAAATGCTGATAATGATCTTATACCAGAGCATATGTTCACACAGGTAGCCAAAAAGAAGGCTGAGTTATTATTGCTCAAGGAAAATGATATATTCTAATCAAGAATAGGGAAGTTTCGATGAAGTTAATCTTAGGAGGTTTTATGAAAAAAATTATTATGTTATTGGTTGCAATGCTGACAGCTGTATTTATATGGGCTGCGCCTGCAAAGTACGAAATAAAATTGGCATCAATTGCACCAGATGGGTCTACATGGATGAACATTATGAATGAATTAAATGATGAGATACAGCAAAAAACTAATGGTGAAGTAAAGTTTAAGTTTTATCCAGGCGGTGTTATGGGAGATGAAAAAGATGTTATTAGAAAAATCAATATTAAACAATTACAAGCAGGTGGTTTTACTTCTCAAGGTTTGGGTGAAGTAGTGCCAGAAGTTCGGCTTTTAAATCTACCACTTCTCTTTCAGTCTTATAAAGATGTTGATTCTGTAATGATAAAAATGATTCCTACATTTGAAAAAAAGTTTGCTGACAAAGGTTTTGTTGTTCTTGGCTGGCCAGAAGTTGGATATATATATGTATTTACTAAGAATAAAGTGGAGACACTTTCCGATTTGCAGAAAACCAAAATGTGGATATGGGGAGATGATGTACTTGTTGGTACGCTCTTTAAAAATCTAAAGATTGTTCCTATACCACTCTCTATTACGGATGTTTTGCAGTCATTACAAACAGGACTTATTGAAGGTGTGTATTGTTCTTCTTTATCAGCAATTGCTATGCAGTGGAATACAAAAGTAAAATATATGCTTGATTTAAAGATTGCCAATGTTCCTGGTGGTGTTCTTGTGAGTAAAAATATGTGGGACAAGATTCCTTTGAAGTATCAAATAATTGTAAAGGAATCGAGCAAAAAGTATTTTGATAAATTAACTAAAATGTCAAGAAAAGAAAACGAAGATGCATTGAATGTGTTGAAAAAACAGGGTATTGTTTTCACTAAAATACAGAAGCCTGAAGATGAGAAATATTTTGAGTTCGTTAGTGAAAAAACAGGAAATGATCTTGTAGGTAAATATTATACTAAGGCTATGTTAGATGAAATGCTTAAGTATTTGGCTGATGGCAGGAAGGTAAAGCAATAGTTGAAAATATTAAAATTAATTAATTATAATCTATATAGATTAATAAAAATTGCAGTTGTGCTGCTTTTTATGATATTGCTTATATTGTCAGCAGCGCAGATTGTGTTAAGACTTATTTTTCATAGTGGAATTAGTAATGCAGAAGGCATGATGCGTTATCTCGTTTTGTGGGTGGCTTTTTTAGGTGCTTGTTTGGCTTCTTATAAAGGAAGGCATATAAGCCTTGATGTCGTTTCAAAAGCCCTTAAAAAACTTAACAAAAACCTCATCGTTTTTTTAATTAGCACGGTATCCTTTGTTATTCTATCATTTCTTTTCAAAGCTTCAGTAGATTTTATAATTTCTGAAATTTCTGGTAGTCAGAGTATCTTTTTTGTTCCTATATGGGTTCTTGAAACAGTGATTCCATTTACTTTCTTTTTTATGGCTCTCGTTTACTTGCAGTCTATTATTGTATCTGCAAAGGGCATGATTAAAGGAATAAAAAAATGATATCTCTTATAATAGGACTGGCGCTCATAGGTCTTGCCCTAATTGGTACTCCTTTATTTATTGTATTTGGTGGCTTAGCAATAGTTCTTTTTGCTATAGCAGGAATTGATATAGCAGCTGTTATTATTGAAATAAGCAGGATTGCGACTAATTCTGTTTTGATATCAATTCCACTTTTTACTTTTGCTGGCTATATGTTAGCAGAATCAGGAACGCCAAAAAGACTAATTGCTTTATCTCGCGCTGCTGTTGGTTGGTTTAAAGGCGGCACTGCTATAGTTACTTTATTGGTATGTGCGTTCTTTACTTCCTTCACTGGTGTTTCTGGAGTGACTATTATTGCACTTGGTGGCCTTCTTCTTCCTATGTTGATTAAAGATAAATATTCTGAAAAGTTTTCGCTTGGGTTGTTAACTACTTCGGGAAGTATCGGTCTTCTTTTTCCTCCAAGCTTGTTACTTATTCTTTATGGAGTTTTAGCAAAAGTTTCAATTTCCAAATTGTTTATTGCTGGTATTATTCCTGGATTAATATTAATTATTATTTTTGCTGTTTATTGTTTGAAAGAAGGTATGGTAGTTGCCGAAGTTGAACCATTTTCTTTTAAAAAATTATTGAAGGCCATTAAAGGTGCTGCCTGGGAAATTCCTCTTCCTTTAGTTGTTATCTGGGGGATTTATAGTGGGACTTTCACTCCGTCAGAAGCGGCCATACTTACAGCTGTGTATGCTTTTATTGTAGAAGTTTTTATTTATAAGGATTTAAATATGAAACATGATGTGCCTCGTATTATAAGGTCGTCTATGATAGTTGTTGGCGGTATATTTGTGATTTTAGGTTCTGCTATGGGACTTACTAATTATTTAGTGGATGAACAAATACCTATGAGGATTTTGGATTGGATGAAAATGTACATAAGAGAGAAATGGCTATTTCTCTTATTGTTAAATATTTTCCTTATAATAGTTGGGGCTGTTCTTGATGTGTTCTCGGCACTTATAGTCGTACTTCCGCTTATGGTTCCAATTGCAAAGGAGTTTGGTATAGATCCTGTTCACATGGCAATGATATTTTTAACCAATTTAGAGATAGGGTATAATGCCCCACCTGCAGGCATAAATCTATTTATAGCGAGCTTCAGGTTCAGAAAACCAGTAATGTCTTTGGCAAAATCTGCTGTGCCTTTTCTTATTATTATGTTTATGGTTCTAATGCTTATAACTTATGTACCTGATATCAGTTTGTTTTTGATTAAATTGCTTAAAGTTGAATAAATAGTTTTTTAATAATATGATTATTAAATACCACCTGATGTATTCTGTGGAAATCAAATAAGGAGTTTTAAATGCAATATAGACCTTTTGGAAGCGATGGCTGGAAAATATCTGTTCTTGGATTTGGAGCAATGCGTTTGCCTAATTTACCAGATGGAAAAACTGTGGATGAAAAAGAAAGTATTAGAATTATGCGCTATGGAGTGGATGAAGGGATAAATTACATAGATACAGCATATTTTTATCATAATGGAGTAAGCGAAGTAGTTGTAGGGAAAGCACTCAAAGATGGTTACAGAAAAAAGATTAGACTCGCAACTAAGTTGCCAGTAGGTCTTATAAAAGAAGAAGGAGATTTTGATAAGTTTTTAAATGAGCAGTTAGAAAAATTAGATGTAGAACATATAGATTATTATTTATTTCACGGTATAGGTGATGGTGGTCTGGCTAATATGCGCAAATTTGACCTTTTTAAAAAAATGGAAGAAGCAAAAAAAGCAGGAAAGATAGGGCATATAGGTTTTTCGTTTCATGATAAAGCGGATGCTTTCTTGAGGGTTGTTGATAGTTATGATAAATGGGAGTTTTGCCAAATACAATATAATTATATGGATATTAATAATCAGGCAGGAACAGCAGGATTAAAATATGCCGCTGCAAAAAAAATTCCAATAATTATTATGGAACCTTTATTGGGAGGAAAGTTGGCAAGACCTCCTGAAAATGTTAAAAAAATACTTTCTAAAACAACAATACAAAGAACACCAGCAGAATATGCTTTGCAATGGATATGGGACCATCCAGAAGTATCAACCATACTAAGTGGCATGAGTAATTATGAGCAGGTGGTAGAAAATTTACAGTCGGCTCACAAGTCAACAGCAAACCATTTAACTACAGAAGACTTAAATCTTTTAGAAAAGGTTAAAGCAGAATTTGCAAGTCGTTCAGTTATACCATGTACGGCTTGTGATTATTGTATGCCTTGTCCACAGGGAGTGGCAATACCGAGAAACTTTGAATTGTATAACGATGGTAGAATATTTGATGATGCTGGTTCATCTCGTTATGTGTATGAGGTTTGGGTAAAACCAGAGAACAGGGCTTTTGTGTGTACTCAGTGTAAAGAGTGTGAAGTGAAGTGTCCTCAGCAGATTGAAATAAGTTCATGGATGCCGAAGGTACATGCAGTTTTAGGGCAAGGACAAGAGTATCCAAAATAAAGTACGCAATTTAATTTAATTATTCATAATATAAAATTTTTTATATTAATTTAAGATTTTATTTGACATGAGTAATTATATTTGTTATAGTTTTAACACAAAGGAGGATATAAAAATGGCAAACAATTACAGAAAGTTTACAAAAACATACACAAACATTATTATATCCGCATTTGTACTTCCAGTAGTAGTCCTTTTACTTACTGGGCTTCTTGTCGTTGTCCTAGCATAAAGCTGGACACGGCGCAGAAACCCGGGAATTCAAGAAATAAACCCCAAATACAAGGTTTCAAGCGCCGTGATAGGTATATCAATAATTATTTGTTTTTGTTAATATTGGTAATAAAATAGCAAAAATTAGTGATAAAATGACCGATAGTTTTACTTAATATTTAAGCGAAAATATGCCTTAAAAATATAGGGTTTTATAATGCGCAACAGAAAAAACAGCCATAGTTTAGGGCTTTTTTGATTGAAGCGAAGTATTATTTTTGTTATACTCTTTGTGTTTTATCTTTATAGAAACATTTTGTTTATGTTTATTTGAGTTTTCTGTTTATTGTCTATTTGGTCTTGAAACATTTGACAAAGATAGATGTAATATCAAATTAAAAGGTATAGGTGAAAACATGAGATCAGACGCAATGAAAAAAGGTATAGAAAGAACGCCGCATAGGGCATTATTTAAAGCTATTGGATATACTGATGAAGAGTTGAAAAGACCTATAATTGGAGTTGTAAATTCATTTAATGAAGTTATTCCTGGTCATATACATTTGAACACCATAGCACAGGCAGTAAAAGACGGTATCAGAATGGCTGGCGGAACACCAATGGAATTTCCTTCTATAGGAGTGTGTGATGGCATTGCTATGGGACACGCTGGAATGAAATATTCACTTGTATCGCGCGAACTTATAGCAGACGGCGTAGAAATTATGGCGAATGCATATCCTTTTGATGGTTTAGTATTTATCCCTAATTGTGATAAAGTTGTACCAGGAATGCTCATGGCAGCAGCGAGAGTAAATGTGCCTTCTATTTTTATTAGTGGCGGCGCAATGCTCGCGGGTAAATATCATGGGAAAAATTATGATTTGATATCAGGCGGCTTTGAAGCTGTGGGAGAATACACAAACGGAAAGCTTGACCAAAAGACATTATTGAAAATCGAAAATGCAAGCTGTCCTACCTGTGGTTCTTGTGCAGGCATGTTCACTGCTAATACTATGAACTGTATAACCGAGGCACTCGGAATGGCACTGCCTGGAAATGGTACTATACCTGCAGTTTATTCTGAGCGTTTAAGATTGGCAAAAAATGCTGGTATGCAGATAATGCAGCTTGTAAAAGATGATTTAAAACCGCGCGACATAATGAATGCAAAGGCATTTGAAAATGCCATAACAGTTGATGTGGCTTTAGGTGGCTCGACAAATACTGTGCTTCATATACCTGCAATAGCAGATGAAGCAGGAGTAAAGTTTGAACTTAAAACAATAAATGAGATATCAGCCAGAACGCCGAATCTTTGTAAGTTGTCACCAGCAAAACTTCCAGACGGAAGACAATATTTTATTTCTGATTTAAATGAAGCAGGTGGCATACCAGCATTAATGAAAGAACTTTCGAAAAAGAAATTGCTACACACTGATGTAAAAACAGTTGCTGGAACAATTAAGCAAATTATTAAAGATGCAGAAAATGATAATACTGATATTATAAGAACTGCGGAAACCGCATATTCACAGCAAGGCGGACTGGCTATACTTTTTGGTAATATTGCTCCCGAGGGCGCTGTTGTAAAACAATCAGCTGTTGCGCCTGAGATGATGAAAAGGGAGGTTAGGGCAAGGGTTTTTACATCTGAAGAAGATGCGCAAAAAGCAATTCTTGGTAAAAAAATCAAGGCCGGTGATGTCGTGGTTATTATATATGAAGGCCCAAAAGGTGGACCTGGCATGAGAGAAATGCTTGCTCCAACTGCAGCAATTGCTGGTATGGGCTTGGATAAAGATGTGGCATTAATCACAGACGGCAGATTTTCAGGCGGCACAAGAGGCGCAGCTATTGGACATATATCACCTGAAGCCATGGAAGGTGGTCCTATAGGATTGGTTCGCGAAGGCGACACTATAGCAATAGATATAAAGGCACGGTCGATTAATTTATTGGTATCTGCCGAAGAAATGAAAAAAAGAAAGTCAGAGTGGAAACAACCAGAGCCAAAAGTAAAGTCCGGCGTGCTTTACAGATATTCACAAATGGTAACATCCGCTTCTACGGGAGCAATTTTTAAAAAATAGTCGCAGTTTTAATTGCGAATAAATATTTTAAATTAAAATTAAAGGAGAATTATATGAATGGCTCACAAATATTACTTGAGTGTTTAAAAAAGGAAGGCGTGGATACTATATTTGGATATCCAGGCGGAGTTGTTCTTCCACTTTTTGATGCTTTATATTCTGAAAAGGCAATTGATTTAATTCTTGTAAGGCATGAGCAAGGTGCAGCACACATGGCTGATGGTTATGCGCGTTCTACAGGCAAGGTGGGAGTATGTTTGGCAACTTCAGGACCTGGAGCTACAAATTTGGTGACTGGTATAGCGACTGCTTACATGGATTCTATTCCTATGGTGGCTTTAACAGGACAGGTGGCAACTTCTCTTATTGGAAATGATGCTTTTCAGGAAGCTGATATTACAGGTATAACAAGACCTATAGTAAAACATAATTATATAGTGAAGGATATTAAAGAATTGGCTCAGACAATAAAAAATGCTTTTCACATAGCGTCCACTGGTAAGCCAGGTCCAGTTTTAGTTGATCTTCCAAAAGATATTTTGACGGGAATTATGGATTTTACAACATATCCTACAGAACCAAATTTGCGTGGATATAAGCCGACTTACGAAGGAAATAAACTTCAGATAAAAAAAGCTGTAAATATGGTAGAAAAAGCCGAAAGACCTGTCTTGTATGTAGGTGGTGGGGTTGTATTATCTGGCGCCACAGAAGAACTGTTAAAATTTGCTGAGAAGACAGAGATTCCTGTTACTACAACTTTAATGGCTATGGATGCTTTTCCTACTGTACATAAATTAAATATGGGAATGTTGGGCATGCATGGTACTCGTTGTGCAAATTACGCAGTTCAGGAAGCTGATTTATTGATAGCGGTGGGCGCGCGTTTTGATGACAGGGTGACTGGTAAAGTTGCTGATTTTGCTCCACATGCAAAAATATTGCACATAGATATAGATCCTACTTCTATATCTAAAATAATAAGAGTAGATTTACCTGTTGTGGGTGATGCAAAGAATATCTTAAAAGAGATGACTACTCAGATAAAAAAATTAGAGCACAAGTCTTGGGTAAAGCAGACAACCGATTGGGCAAAAGAGTTTCCGCTAACTTACAAAGATTCTGATACTGAAATAAAACCACAGTTTGTTATAGAAAAAATAGCCGAGCTCACTAAAGGTGAAGCGATAATCACGACTGAAGTGGGACAACATCAAATGTGGGCGGCTCAGTTTTCGAAGTTTAAGAAACCGAGAACATTTTTGACTTCAGGTGGATTGGGAACTATGGGTTATGGTTTACCTGCAGCCATAGGCGCGCAAGCCGGAAATCCTGGCAAGCTGGTTATTGATATTGCTGGAGATGGTTCCATACAAATGAATATACAAGAACTGGCTACAGCAGTTAAATATAATTATCCTGTAAAAATAGTTATTTTAAATAATGGTTGGCTTGGTATGGTGAGACAGTGGCAGGAATTATTTTTTGAGAAACGCTACTCTTCAACACTTATTGAAAACAGTGTTGATTTTGTAAAACTTGCAGAAGCGTATGGGGCAAAAGGATTTAGAATAACGAAAAAAGCTGATGTTGAAAAAACCTTGAAAGAAGCTTTTGCTCATAAGGGTTTGGTAATAATGGATTTTATTACATCAAGAGAAGAAAATGTTTGGCCTATGGTTCCGACAGGTGCCGCCTTGCATTCAATGATAGATGGTGGTTTGGCTTAAAAGCAGTTTTAAGATAAAGGCAGTTTTAAGATAAAAGTAGTTTTAAGATAAAAGTAGTTTTAAGATAAAAGCAGTTTGAAGATAAAAGCAGTTTGAAGTTTTGAGATAAATAAATCTTGAAACTTAAAACTTGAAACTCAAAACTTGTTTTAAAGGAGATTCTTATGGAACAGACAAAGATAATAGCAGTGACTGTAGAAAATCAGCCAGGAGTTCTGGCAAGAGTTGCGGGATTATTTTCTGGAAGAGCTTTTAATATTATAAGCTTAGCTGTTGGGGAAACAGAAGATGAGACCATGTCGAGAATGACCATAGTGGCTCGCGGAGACGAATTAGTACTTGAACAAATTATTAAGCAATTAAATAAGCTTATAGATGTTATTAAAGTTGTGGATATGTCAGAGGAAAAATGTATAGAAAGAGAACTTGCACTTGTTAAAATAAATGTGGCTGGCAGGACCAAGGAAGAATTGATGACAGTTGTTAATCTTTTTAGAGCAAAGGTATTAGATGTTTCTAATGAAACATTTACTATCGAAGTAACAGGAAACGACGAAAAAATTAGTGGTTTTGTAGATATGGCTGAAAGTTTTGGTATCAAAGAAATGGTTAGAACAGGAACAATCGCCCTTACACGGGCAAAGAAAACTAAAAAACTTGATTTGAAAGGAGAAAGTAAATGATTAAGATTTATTACGACAAGGACGCGAATTTGGCAGTATTGAAAGGAAAGAAAGTTGGTATCATCGGTTTTGGTTCGCAAGGGCACGCGCACTCACAGAATTTGAGGGATTCAGGAGTAGAAGTTATTGTAAGTGAACTTGAAGGTACTAAGAACTATGAAAATGCAGTCGCAGCAGGATTTAAAGTTTTTACAGCAAAAGAAGTTGCGGAGGAAGCAGATATTGTTATGATGCTTGTTCCAGATGCACTTCAGGCAATCATTTACAAAAATTATGTAAAAGATAGCATGAAGAAAGGAAAGACATTAGCTTTTGCGCACGGTTTTAACATTCATTATGGACAGATAGTTCCGCCTAAGGATGTGGATGTAATAATGATTGCTCCTAAAGGTCCAGGACATATGGTTCGTAGACAGTTTGAACAGGGCAGAGGAGTACCATCATTGATAGCAGTTCATCAAGATGCTTCAGGCAAAGCAAAAGATATTGCGCTCGCATATGCTAAAGGAATGGGCGCAGGTAAAATGGGAATTATCGAAACAACATTTGTTGAAGAAACAGAAACAGATCTTTTTGGAGAGCAGGCAGTACTTTGCGGCGGAACAAGCGCACTTGTAAAAGCCGGTTTTGAAACTCTCGTAGAAGCAGGTTATCAACCAGAAATGGCTTATTTTGAAGTTCTTCATGAGCTCAAGCTCATTGTTGATTTAATGTATGAGAATGGTATTGCTGGAATGCGTTTCTCTGTTTCAGATACAGCAAAATACGGAGATGTAACACGCGGACCAAGACTCGTTACAGCAGAAACAAAAAAAGAAATGAAAAAGATTTTAACTGAAATTCAGGATGGAACATTTGCTACAGAATGGATACTTGAAAATCAGGCAAATAAACCTAAGTTTAACGCACTTTTGAGGGCTGATTTAAATCACCCGATAGAAGTAACAGGCAAAGCTTTACGCAAGATGATGCCTTGGTTAAATGAGAAAAAAGAAGCAGATGTAAAAGTAGCTCCAGCAAAAGTAAAGACAGCAAAGAAAGTTGCAAAAAAAGGAAAAAAGAAATAAGTAATTAATATGTGGAATCAGGATCCGGGGAAACCCGGGTCCTGAGACCTACTTTTTGTAGTGGCTCGACTTGGTTAGTAAAGTCCAGCCATTACAACAATGTAGGAATTAGAAGTGATATCGAAGGCGGTGACTTATGAAAAATGAAAAGATATTTATTTTTGACACTACTTTGAGAGATGGAGAGCAGGTTCCTGGCGCTTCACTTACTAAAGCTGAGAAGCTTGAAATTGCTAAACAGTTGGAATGTTTAAATGTAGATATGATAGAAGGTGGCTTTCCTGCATCTTCGCCAGGTGATTTGGAATCAGTTCAGGAAATTTCCAGAGCTGTAAAAAAACCTATTATAGCTGCTTTGTGTAGAGCCATTAAAAAAGATATAGATGCTTGTGTTATTGCATTAAAACCTGCCAAAAGACCAAGAATTCATACTTTTATTGGAACTTCTCCACAACATGTAAAGTTTATTACAAGAACTACAAACGAAGAAGTATTAAGGCGTGCAGTTGAAGCCGTCAAATATGCAAGAACTTTTTGTGATGATGTAGAGTTTTCTGCTATGGATGCTACGCGTACTGGTTTCGATTATCTTTGCAGAGTTATTGAAGAAACCATAAAGGCTGGAGCAACAACTGTAGATATACCTGATTCTGTTGGTTATACAACTCCAGAAGAGTTTGGGGATTTAATAAAAAGACTTAAGAATACTGTTCCAAATATAAACAAAGCAGTGATAGCGGTTCATTGTCATAATGATTTGGGTATGGCAACAGCTAATTCTCTTGCCGCTGTTAAAAATGGGGCGAGGCAGATAGAATGTACTATAAATGGTTTGGGAGAGAGAGCAGGAAATGCGGCTTTGGAAGAAATAGTTATGTCCTTGAAAACCAGAATAGATGTTTATGGATTTGATACAAATATAAAAACAGAAGAAATTTATAAAACTTCAAAAATGGTTTCGCGCTTGACGGGTATGTCAGTGCAGGCAAATAAATCTGTCGTGGGCGCAAATGCTTTTGCTCATGCTTCAGGAATACATCAGGATGCTATATTAAAAGACGAATCGACTTTTGGAATTATGACGCCGAAGTCAATAGGCATACCAGGTCATGAGTTGATATTAACCAGTCGTTCTGGAAGACATGCGATAACACATAGATTAGCGGATCTTGGATTTAAAGTAACAGATGCTGAAATGACGGGCGTTATTTATCCGAAATTCCTTCAGATTGCTGATAAAAAGAAAGAAGTATTTGATGAAGATTTAATAGCTATGATGGAAGGCGAGGGCAGAAAAGGTAAGGATACTTATCAGCTCAAATCAATTTATTCAGCTACTGGAAATAAAATAATACCAACTGCAACTGTAGAGATAATCAAAGCAGAAAAGACATATACTCAGGCCTCTACTGGTGATGGTCCAGTGGATGCAACATACAAAGCAATTAATGCTATTGTAAAAGCCGACCTTAAGCTTGTAGATTATCAGATAAAGTCGATTACCAAAGGTGAAGAAGCGCAGGGGGAAGTGACCATAAGAGTTAAAAAAGGAAATAAAGAAATAACTGCACGCGGAGTTTCGACAGACATTATTGAAGCAAGTGCGAAGGCTTACTTAAATGCAATTGGAAAGTTTGAGGCAATGGAAAAGAAATAACTTTAATTTTATGGAGGTTTTATCTTGGGTATGAATATAGCCGAAAAGATTTTGGCAGCTAAAAGTGGAAGAAAACAGGTTGAACCTGGTGAACTTATTATAGCCAATGTAGATATGGTTTTGGCGAATGATATAACTGCACCAATTGCTATTAGAGAGTTTAAATCATCAGGAGCGACAAAAGTTTGGGATAAAACCAAAGTGGCTCTTGTGCCAGATCATTTTACACCAAATAAAGATATTAAATCAGCAGAGCAGGCAAAGATACTCCGTGATTTTGCACACGAACAAAAATTAACACACTATTATGATCAAGGTGAAGTTGGTATAGAGCATGCATTACTTCCTGAAAAAGGAGTTGTAGTCCCAGGAGATTTAGTAATTGGAGCCGATTCACATACTTGTACTTATGGTGCATTGGGTGCATTTGCTACAGGAGTAGGTTCTACTGATGCAGCTTTTGCTATGATGACAGGCAAGGCATGGTTCAAAGTTCCAACTTCAATTAAGTTTGTATATAAAGGAAAACTGAATAAGTGGGTAAGTTCAAAAGATCTTATTCTTTATACTATAGGAGATATTGGAGTAGATGGTGCTTTATACAAAGCAATGGAGTTTACAGGACCAGTAATAGATAAGATGTCTATGGATGCCAGACTCACTATGTCAAACATGGCAATAGAAGCTGGTGGAAAAGTTGGGCTTATGAATCCTGACAAAACAACTATGGACTATGTAAAGTCACGCGCTGAACATAAATGGAAAGTTTATACCAGCGATAAGGATGCAAAGTATGAAAAAGTAATTGAATATGATTGTTCGAAAATAGAACCAATTGTTTCATGTCCGAGCTTACCAGAAAATACGAAGGCAGTATCTAAGCTTGGTAAAGTGTCAATCGATCAGTCAGTAATAGGTTCATGTACAAATGGAAGAATGGAAGATTTAAGAATTACTGCAAAAATATTAAAAGGAAAAAAAGTGAATTCCAGAGTTCGTTGTTTGATTTTTCCTGGAACAAGAGATATTTACACACAGGCCATTAAAGAAGGGTTAGTTGAGATATTTATGAAATCAGGAGCAGTATTTTCTATGCCTACATGTGGACCTTGTTTGGGCGGGCATATGGGAATACTTGCCAAAGGTGAAGTAGCAATATCCACGACAAACAGAAATTTTGTAGGCAGAATGGGACATACGGAATCGTCAGTATATTTGTCAAGTCCAGCAGTAGCTGCAGCAAGTGCGATTTTAGGTCGCATAGGAACGCCTGACGATCTTAAAAAATAGATATTAAAGTTTGAAGTTTACAGTTCTTAGTTGTATGGGTTGTCATTAAGAGATGCAAGTTTCTCAACGATGAAGCAATGAAGGCAAAAACATGGAGGTAAGATATGAAATTTACAGGTAAAGTATGGAAGTTCGGTAATGATGTTGATACCGATTTAATTATACCTGCAAGGTATTTAAATACATCAGATCCAGCAGAACTGGCAAAACATTGTATGGAAGACGCTGATAAAACATTTGCTGATAAAGTTGGTAAGGGTGATATTATGGTTGCGGGAAAAAACTTTGGATGTGGTTCGTCCCGCGAACACGCACCTGTTGCTATTAAAGCAGCTGGAGTATCTTGTGTCATAGCAAAAGATTTTGCGAGAATATTTTATAGAAACTCTTTTAATATAGGTCTTCCAATATTTGAGTCAGAAGAAGCTTCTGCTAAAATTGCCGAAGGTGATGTGGTAGAAATTGATGCTGATAATGGCATAATTAAAAACAATACTAAGCATGAAACATATAAAGTAAAACCTATTCCAGACTTCATGCAGGAGCTTGTTGCTGCAGGTGGTTTGATAGCATACGGTAAAGCAAAGTTTAATATAAAATAGTTTTTATTATTAATATATCAAGCTGGAATCTACTTGGCTGTGGGTGTTTTTCCCTGTGCTAAAATTGAACTGGCTAAAAACTTGGAGGTTTTATGAGTAAGACTTACAACATCGCAGTTATGGGCGGAGATGGTACTGGCCCAGAAGTAGCAGCAGAAGGTATTAAAGTTTTAAAAGTCGCGGCACAAAAGCACGGCGTAGCAATGCATTTTGTGGATTATGATTTCGGAGGAGAAAGATATCTAAAGACAGGCGAAATGTTGCCTGATTCAGCAGTAGAAGAATTTAAAAAAGTGGATGCCATTTATCTCGGAGCCATAGGACATCCTGATGTAAAACCAGGGATTCTTGAACTTGGTATATTGCTTAAATTGCGTTTTGCTCTTGATCAATATATTAATTTAAGACCAGTTAAGCTTTATCCTAATGTGGAAACCCCATTAAGAGATAAAGGTCCAGAACATATTGATTTTGTAGTTATCAGAGAAAACTCTGGTGGTATTTATACAGGAATGGGTGGCGTAGTAAAAAAAGGTACCCCAAATGAAATAGCCACGCAGACTATGGTTTATTCCAGATTTGAAGTGGATAGATGTATTAAGTATGCTTATGAACTTACCCGCAAGCGCAATAAAAAGAAAATGTTGACACTTGTTCACAAGTGCAATGTCTTGACACATACTGGTGATTTATGGGTAAGAGCACATAAAGAAATGGGTGACAGAGATTTTAAGGATATCAAACAGGACTATGCTCATGTGGATGCTACAACAATGTGGTTTGTAAAAAATCCAGAATTTTTTGATGTTATTGTTACTGAAAATCTTTTCGGTGATATCATAACTGATCTTGGAGCAATGATACAAGGTGGTATGGGAATTGCAGCAGGAGGAAACATTAATCCTGAAGGTGTTTCTATGTTTGAACCTATTGGTGGTTCAGCTCCTAAATATACAGGCAAAAATGTAATTAATCCTTTGGCAGCGATAAATGCAGCGGCTATGATGATGGATACCTTAGGTGAGACTGTAATTGGAAAATCTATTGATGATGCAGTAACTGCTGCACTTTCGTCAGGAAAAATACAGTCTATGTCGGCTGGCAGAATGGGTATGGGAACAAAGGAAATGGGTGATTTTGTAGCAGGGTTAGTAAAATAAATATCATTAGCAATCAAAAATATAGATAAGGAGTAATTTTTATGAAGAAGGAATATAATGTTGCAATTATGGGAGCGACTGGAGCAGTTGGAGAAGTCATGCTTGATATTCTCGAGCAAAGAAAGTTTCCGGTAAAAAATCTAAAACTTCTTGCTTCAGAGCGTTCAGTTGGAAAAGAAATGAAGTATCAGGGAAGAACTTTAAAAGTTGAGTTGTTAGATAATAACTCGTTTAAAGGTGTTGATATAGTTCTTGCTTCAGCAGGGGCTTCTATTTCTAAGATGTTTGTAAAGGATATACTTGAGGCAAAAGCACTAATGATAGACAATTCTTCTGCTTTTAGAATGGATGAAGGAGTTCCTTTAGTAATACCAGAAATTAATCCTGAAGATTGCAGGCTGCACAATGGGGTAATTGCTAATCCAAACTGCACCACAATTATTGCACTTGTTCCATTAAAACCGCTACATGATGCAGCAAAAATAAAAAGATTGATAGTATCTTCTTATCAGGCAGCATCAGGAGCCGGAGCAAAAGGAATGGCAGAGCTTGAACAACAGGCAAGAGATTGGGCTGCTGGAAAACCATTAAAAGTAGAAAAATTTGCACATCAATTGCTTTTTAATGTAATTCCTCATATAGATGTATTCTATGAAGATGGATATACTAAGGAAGAAATGAAAGTAGTACACGAAACGCATAAAATAATGCATGCTCCTGAAATGAGAATAACTGCTACAACTGTTAGAGTTCCAGTTCTTAGGGCTCATTCAGAATCTATTAATATTGAAACTGAGATTAAATTAACAGTGAAAGAATGTAGAGAGTTGCTTGCGAAGGCACCCGGAGTAACATTGGAAGATGATTTTCATAATAAAAAATATCCTATGCCAATTAACGCAGCTGGTAAAGATGATGTTTATGTAGGCAGAATCAGAGAAGATTTCTCAATAGATAAAGGTTTGAACCTGTGGGTCGCTGGAGATCAGATTAGAAAAGGGGCTGCATTAAACGCCGTTCAGATTGCTGAAATTGTTGCTAAAGAAGGTTTATAATATAATTTAATACGAAGCAGCTTTTAAAAGGCCAAAAGCAGAAAATGCTTTTGGCCTTTTTTTTGTTTTAAAGAAGTAAAGACAAAAAATTGAAAATGCTGTATAATACGGTTATTCGATATATTATTTGACTAATTGGAGGTAATAAAATGATTAAGCGTTATACACTCGAAAAAATGGGTTCATTGTGGACAGAAGAAGCTAAGTTTCAATCATGGCTTGATGTCGAAGTTGCAGTCTGTGAGGCATGGGGAAAAAAGGGAAAAATTCCAAAAAAAGATCTCGCTATAATAAGGAAAAAAGCAGCTTTTAATGTAGCACAGATTGATAAAATTGAACTGCGTACAAGACATGATTTAATTGCTTTTACTGAATCAGTAGCAAAACATGTAGGCCCATCATCCCGTTATATCCATATGGGCATTACATCTTCGGATGTAGTTGATACAGGTTTTGCCATACGCATGGTAAAAGCATGCGACATTGTTATTGAAGATGCTCAAATGTTTATTAAAACACTTAAGAAAGTTGCAACTAAGTATAAATACACAGTTCAGATAGGTCGCACGCATAATGTCCATGCAGAACCAATAACATTTGGGTTAAAAGTACTTGTATGGTATTTTGAAATGAAAAGAAATCTTGAAAGATTAAAGTCAGCAAAAGAAGATATAAGAGTAGGTAAATTATCAGGAGCGGTTGGAAACTATGCAAACATCCCACCTGCTGTTGAGAAAATAGCAATGGATTTCTTGAAATTAAAAAGAGCAGAAATAGCAAATCAAGTAATACAAAGAGATAGATATGCATTTTTAATGAGTGTTATGGCTGTTACTGCAGGATCTCTTGAAAAAATAGCAACAGAAATTAGAAACTTACAGCATACTGAAATACTTGAAGTAGAAGAACCTTTTGCGAAAGGACAGAAAGGTTCTTCAGCTATGCCTCACAAAAGAAATCCTGTAGTCTGTGAGCAGGTAACAGGACTTGCAAGAGTGATTCGTTCTAATTCGATTGCCGCTATGGAAAACATTGCACTATGGCACGAGCGCGATATATCACATTCTTCTGTTGAAAGAATTATAGTCCCTGATAGCTTTATTCTTCTGAATTATATAATAAACAAAATGAATTGGGTATTAGAAGGCCTACAAGTATATCCTTCAAATATGAAGCGTAATTTACATTATTTGAAAGGTGCTATATTTTCGCAGCGCTTATTGTTGGCTTTAGTTCAAAAGGGAATGTCGAGAGAGAAAGCTTATGAAATAGTGCAGGGAAATGCTATGCGTGTTTGGCGTGGCGAATCGCCTGATTTTATAACATCTTTATTAGCAGATGCTGATGTAAAAAAACATTTTTCAGCAAAAGATTTAGATGGGATATTTGATGTGGAATATTATTTAAAATATGTAGATGAATTTTTTAGAAGGGCAAAGTAAGCACTATTAATATTAAATAAATTAGACAAAAGAAATATTAAAATAATTGTATTTAGTTGTTGACACATTTTGTTTTTTTGTTATAATCTTTTCACACTCGATAAAGAAAAATCGAAATGCTCTTAAAAAGAAAAGCGAATCTAAGATACGCGATACAAAATGCAAAAAAGAAAAGCTTCCGTGAAAACGCAATGTAAACTTTAAGAGTTTGCGTCACACGGATTTTTTTATTGACTGAAAAGCTAATGAAATATGGCTTAAAGAAGCGATAAATTAAGGCAAAAATAATACATAATTAACTGTAATTTTGCTTGACACATTCTTGCAGATTTGGTAAAGTGTCTTCACGGTTAAGAACGACAAAAAAGTTAACCAGAGGTTCTTTTATAGTAAAAAGCTAAATATAGTTTTTTTTGTATTTTTTGAAGTTTTAGAAAACTTATAGTAAAGTAAATAGGTTTTTAGAACAAAGAAAATCAAAAGTTAATCCGCAGTAATAATCGGATAAAAATAATCAAAAAAACTCGCGATTTATAATCGACGGGATATTATTCACTCTAAAGCAGCTTAAGGCTGTTGTAGAGATAAAAATTGTTCTTTACCAATTATCAGAGAGATAGAAATTGAGTTTCGCCTTGGCCAAGATAATAGCTCTTTGGAGAGTTTGATTCTGGCTCAGGACTAACGTTGGCGGCGTGCCTAATACATGCAAGTCGTACGAAATTACAGTAGCAATATTGTAGTTTAGTGGCAAACGGGTGAGTAATGCATGGGTAACATTCCCTTAAGACCGGGATAACTCCTCGAAAGAGGAGCTAATACCGGATGTGGTAACGGAGTCGCAAGACACCGTTATTAAAGGGCGGCCTCTATTTATAAGCTGTCGCTTAAGAATTGGCCCATGTACAATTAGCTAGTTGGTGGGGTAAAAGCCTACCAAGGCTACGATTGTTAGCCGGCCTGAGAGGGTGTACGGCCACACTGGAACTGCGACACGGTCCAGACTCCTACGGGAGGCAGCAGTAGGGAATTTTCCGCAATGGGCGAAAGCCTGACGGAGCGACGCCGCGTGAGGGATGAAGGTCTTCGGATTGTAAACCTCTTTTGACGGGGAATAAATGTAACAAAGCTAACATCTTTGTTGCTTGACGGTACCCGTAGAATAAGCTACGGCTAACTCTGTGCCAGCAGCCGCGGTAATACAGAGGTAGCAAACGTTGTCCGGATTCACTGGGCGTAAAGGGCTTGTAGGTTGCCAAATAAGTCAGATGTGAAATCGTATAGCTCAACTATACAACCGCATTTGATACTGCTTGGCTTGAGTGCAGGAGGGGTAATTGGAATTTCCGGTGTAGCGGTGAAATGCGTAGATATCGGAAAGAACACCTGTGGCGAAGGCGGATTACTAGCCTGCAACTGACACTGAGGAGCGAAAGCCAGGGGAGCAAACGGGATTAGATACCCCGGTAGTCCTGGCCGTAAACGATGTACACTAGGTGTAGGAGGTTCATTCCTTCTGTGCCGACGCTAACGCATTAAGTGTACCGCCTGGGAACTACGGCCGCAAGGTTGAAACTCAAAGAAATTGACGGGGGTCCGCACAAGCGGTGGAGCATGTGGTTTAATTCGACGCAACGCGAAGAACCTTAC
>JBAXIL010000001.1:0-91038 GCA_037138355.1 bacterium | reverse complement strand
CTACTCCCCGTTCTACTGCAAGCACAAGTTTATCGGTAGCTTTATCAAATAGATAAAGAGTCCCAGCTTCAGCATTAACAGTTTTCATTAGCAATACCAAAAATCTTTCAAGTGTTTTCTTAAAACTAAAATCTTTCCTCGTTATCTCTGCAATTTCCCTAAGTATCTGTACTTCATTTTCAAGCATTTCTAACTTAATTTTATATTTATCAACATTATTTATTGTCAAATTAGTATCTTCAAAAACTTCCAATTTGACTTTTTGGTTTTTTCTTATACTTTTATTTGATAAGCTTTTGTTTTTCTTTACTTTTTTTAACAACTTTATACCTTCTTTAATATGTTTTTAATAAACTGCTCTGACTTAAATAACAATTTTTTTGTATTCTTTCCATATTTTTCAATAAGTTCCACATAGGCACTTCCTACAATTACACCATCTGCATGTTTTACAACTTCTGCCGCCTGATTAGGTGTAGAAATACCAAAACCCGCAAAAACCGGCAACTTGGAACTCTTTCTTATCTCCGATAAGAACTTAAAGTCAGAAAAAAGCGTCTTTTGAGCTCCAGTCACACCTTTTAACAGGATATAATACACAAAACCTTGTGTTTTTTCTACTATTTTCTTCATTCGAATTACAGTATTCGTTGGCGAAATAAGGCAAATCACATAAAAGTCCTTATTTTTAGAGTATTTATAGAATTCAATTTCTTCGTCAAATGGCAAATCAGGTACTATTACCCCATCAACACCTGCTTTTAAGCAGTCATTAACAAAATTTTTGATTCCATAGCTATGTATCAAATTGTAGTAGAGCATAAAGACTATAGGAGTGTTTACCCTGACTCTTACTCTTGCAACAAGCCCAAGCACATCCTTAATGTGGATATTATTAGCCAGCGCGCGTTCACCAGCTCTTTGTATGGTTGGACCATCAGCCACTGGGTCGGAAAATGGTATTCCAAGCTCAATTGCCGACACTTCTTGTGCCGCCAAACTATAAATCAAGTTTTCTGTAGTTTTTAAGTTTGGATCACCTGCCATTAAATAAATGACAAGGTGTTTGCTATCTTTATCTTTTAACAAATCCAATCTATTCAATGTTTTCTCCATAAAATCTATTTAATTACATAATTCATAATAGTATCCATATCTTTATCGCCTCTGCCCGAAATATTGACAATAACTATATCTTTTTTAGACAAATTCATTTTATCCAAATATGCCACCGCATGCGAAGATTCCAATGCAGGAATTATGCCTTCTTCTTTTGACAACATTATGCAAGCCTCAACCGCTTCTTTATCAAGAACAAAATCATACTTAACTCTACCTGTATCCTTTAAATAACTATGTTCGGGTCCGACTCCAGGATAATCCAAGCCAGCAGAAATTGAATGTGTTTCTAATATCTGCCCATTCATATCTTGCAATAAATAAGTTTTAGCTCCATGAAGCACGCCTGTTCTGCCTTTAGTTAAAGTGGCGGAATGTTTTCCAGAGTTTATTCCAAGACCACCAGCCTCTACTCCAATTAATTTTACCTTCTTATCATTTAAGAAAGGATAAAATATACCCATAGCATTTGAACCACCGCCTACACATGCTAAAATATAATCAGGAAGTTTTCCTTCCGCCTTCAGTATTTGTTTTTTTGCTTCTTTACCTATAATTGACTGAAAATCTCTGACCATTTCTGGATATGGATGAAACCCTGCAACAGATCCTATTATATAAAAAGTATTATCTACATTTTTTAACCAATCTCTGGTGGCTTCATTCATAGCATCTTTCAAAGTTTTTGAACCCGATTTAACGGGTACAACTTTCGTGCCCAATAATGTCATACGAAAGACATTCAGTGCCTGTCTACGAATGTCTTCCTCACCCATATAAACCTCACACGACATACCAAACATAGCAGCCACAGTAGCAGTAGCTACCCCATGTTGTCCTGCGCCAGTTTCAGCTATTATTCTGGTCTTTCCCATTCTGCGTGCAAGTAATATCTGTCCAATAGTATTATTTATCTTGTGCGCACCTGTATGATTTAAATCTTCTCGCTTTAAGTAAATTTTAGCATTATTAAATCTTTTTGAAAGTCTATCAGCGCGATATAGAGGTGTTGGTCTGCCTACATAATATTTAAGATAATAATCAAGTTCCTTTTTAAAGTTCTTATCTTTTTGTGCTTTTCTATATTCCTTCTCCAAATCATCTACTAATGTGCGCAAGGTTTCAGGAGCAAACTTTCCTCCATATTGACCAAAAAAACCTTTATTATTTGGAAGTTTCATTTAGGCTCCATAGCTTAATTTATATTTATTTATTTCTTTAAATATTTTTTTCATTTTAATTTCGCTTTTTTTACCTTTTTCTTTTTCAATGCCAGAGTTTACATCTATTCCATAAGGACTGCTTTCTTTTAAAACCTTGGAAATATTGTTAGCGTTAATCCCCCCAGCCACAAAAAATGGCTTGTTTATCTTGATTTTATCTAATATTTTCCAATCAAAACAATGTCCAGTTCCGCCATGTATTGTCTTATTGTATGTATCAAAAAGAAAAGCGTCTGCTTGTTTTTCATAATGTTTTACTTGTTTTTTCAAATAAGCTGCGTTTTTAACTCTGATCGTCTTTATTATCATTGCTCCTTTGATTTTCCTTAAATAAGCAATCGATTCCTCTCCATGTAATTGTATGATATTTAAATGTAATTGCTTAATAATAGAGTTTACAATCTGAGGTTTTTCATTAACAAATACACCAGCTTTCAAAACACTATGCTTGAGCTTCTTTATTATTACAGCTGCCTTAGCAGGTGTGATTCTACGCGGACTGTCTGCAAATATGAAACCTTCTATATCTGCCCCCATTTTCTCGGCAAGCTTCGCATCTATAAGATTTGTAATTCCGCAGATTTTAACTTTTGGCATATTAATTTCCGTATTTACTCATTATTTTATGCATTGATTCTTTTACATTATTTGGATTCATTTTCATAAACATAGTACCTATTAATACGCCTTTTATTCTGCTGTCTATCAAAATCTTTTCGAGATCAGCCACTTCAGCTACGCCACTTTCAATTATGACATATTTCTCTTTAGGTATGTTTTTTATAAGATTTTTAATAACCCCAAAATTAATTTTGAAGGTCTTTAAATCTCTGGTATTTATTCCTATTATATCCACTCCAGAACCTAAAGCTTTCTTCAAATCTTCCCTGTTATGCACTTCCACTATAGGAGTCATATTCAGATATCTGACTTTCTTTACAAATTGCGTTACTACTTTTTTTTCAAGCGCTGCTGCTATAATCAGCACAGCGTCAGCTCTTGCCCAACGAGACTCATATATCTGATACTCATCTATGATAAAATCTTTACGCAAAACAGGCAGTGAAGAATATTTTTTAACCTCTTCTATATACTCGAGTTTTCCATCGAAGAATTTTTTATCTGTGACAACTGAAATCGCTCTTGCTCCTGCAGCTTCATAATTTTCAGCAATTTTTCTTATACTTATGTTTGCTTTTATTGTACCTTTGGATGGTGATTTTTTCTTAATTTCTGCAATAACCGAGAAATCATTATATTCAAAAATATCCCTAAAGTTTCTGTTTGCTGGAGCCTTAGTTATATCAATTAATAATTTTTCAATCGGCATTTTTTCTTTCTTCAACTTCACTTCTGCTTTTTTTGCCTTAATAATTCTTTTCAGTATGCTCATTTTTTTCCTCCATTATTTTGTTAATCCCTTGCTATTACAAAATGTATCTAAAGCTATGGAAATTATACTATATTTTGTATTGTCCTTAACTGTTTGAACATTTAATAAACTCTTCAAGCTTCCTTGCCGCTTCACCAGATTCTATAACCTTTTGTGCAAGCACTACGCCTTCTTGTGGAGTGCTTACCTTATCAGCAATGTATAAAGCAAAACCGCTGTTGATAACTATTACATCTTTATAAGGACCTTTTTCTCTACCTTCAAATATATCTCTAATTATACCCGCATTTTTTTCAGGACCTCCGCCTTTAACTGCTGCTAAAGGCGCTTCTTTTATTCCAAAATCAGAAGGTTTTATATAATATGTTTTTATTTCACCATTTTTCAGTTCTGAAACTTTTGTAGGACCTGCAATTGTAATTTCATCCATGTCACCTTGTCCACACACTACTGCCGAATGAACCAATCCCATATTTTTTAATACTCCAGCAATTTTTTCAGTTAAATTTTCAGCAAATACTCCCATAAGATGATGTGTATTTCTTGCAGGATTTATTATAGGCCCAAGAAGATTAAATATTGTTCTCACGCCTACTTCTTTTCTAACTCCCATGGCGTATTTCATCGCCTGATGACATCCTGGAGCAAAAAGGAAACCAATTTTTATTGTTTTTACACACTCTTTTATTTTCTCATGACTTAAATCAGTATTAACTCCAAGCGCCTTTAGGACGTCCGCACTCCCTGATTCTGATGTGACCGACCTATTACCATGTTTTGCTACAGTCACACCAGCTGCTGCCGCTACTATTGACACTGCAGTAGATATATTGATTGTTCCATAGCCATCTCCACCAGTACCACAAGTATCAAGAATAATATCTTCATCTATTTGCACATGATGAGCTTTCTCTCTCATTCCTATTGCAGCTGCTGTGATTTCCTCTATGGTTTCACCTTTCATTTTAAGGCCTATTAGCAATGCAGATATTTGTGCATCAGTAGTCTGACCTGTCATAATAACATCCATGGCCTCACGCATTTCATCAAATGTTAAATTTTGTCTTTCTGTTACTTTTTTAATAAACTTCTTTAGCATTTATTTACCTCTTTTTTATATATTAAATAATCTCTCAGCATTTTTTGTAGTAACATTTTCTACTTGTTCAACTGATATTGTTTTTAAATCAGCTATAACCTTCACAATAAGTTTCAAGTATGACGGTTCATTTCTTTTTCCTCGTTCCTGCTGTGGA
The DNA here is from genome assembly GCA_037138355.1 of bacterium. GTDB lineage: Bacteria > Oederibacteriota > PGYV01 > PGYV01 > Palsa-1178 > PALSA-1178. The sequence goes on along the minus strand of JBAXIL010000001.1, from coordinate 86,047 downwards.
GCAAGCCATGGAGCATCAGTTTCAAGTACCAAAAATTCAAGAGGAATTAGCTTTATAGCATCTCTTAAGCTTTGGGCATTTGGGAAAGTGATTACTCCACCAATTCCAAGCATATAACCTAAATCAGTAAATTTATTAGCCGTTGAAATATCACCTGTAAAACAATGTATGACACCTTTTTTACTTAATTCGTATTCTTTAAGAATATTTAGAACATCTTCATGAGCTTCTCTGCTATGTACAGCTATAGGCAAATTCAATTCACATGCCAATTCAAGAAATCTACGAAATACTTTTTCCTGCAGTCCGCGGGGCGTGATACTTTTATAGTAATCCATCCCTATTTCACCGACAGCAACAGCTTTTATTTGTGTTTTAAAATATTCTTTAATTTCACTATAAACTTCTTCCGTAAATTCGTGTGCATTGTGCGGATGAAGCCCCATCGCTTTGTAAACATTTTCAATTTCTAATGCCGCGATTGCCCTTATTTCTTTTAGCTCCGCTCCAATATTAAGGAATTTTATTACCCCGGCAGTATTAGCGCGTTTTAATACCTCTGTTCTATCACCATCAAACTTTTCATCGCAAAGATGGACATGAGTTTCAACAATCATAAAGCATTTCCAAAAACACAAAATAAATCATTTTGGTTTGTTTTCCTTTAAATCTTTCAATTTTGCAGTTTCTTTTTCATCTAATATTCTCGGAAATAACGGCTCTCCCTTTGCTATGGTTCCACCTACTGCCAACCTACCAAATTGAAGTTCCTCATCTATGTTCAAACTGTTTTCATCATATTCTATGCCAAGCTTTGCCCATATTTTTTTAGCCGTGTCTGGCATAACAGGCAAAACAATTATTGATGCAAGCCTTATAACTTCGAGTAAAATATATAATACTGTTTCGAGTTCTTGTATTTTATTATTTTTTTGCAAATTCCACGGCGCTTCATCTTCAATAAGTTTATTTGCCATGCTAATTAAATCCCAAGCAGCATCTAAACCACCAGATAAATTAAAGGCATCCATTCTTTGCGTATAAACCGACAATAACTGTTTTGCTTGAATAACTATGGCTTTCATTTTATCATCAAGCACTGTTTCAATATATTTTGGGACTAAAGCAGCGCAGTATTTTTCTACCATGTTCAGGGATCTATTTATCAAATTGCCAAGATCATTTGCCAAATCAGTATTGTAACAAAGAATTATAGAATCTTCTGAAAACTCTCCATCACTGCCATTTGTTATATTGGCAGCAAAATAATAGCGAATCGCATCCACGCCAAAAACATTTGCAATGTTCACTGGGTCAACTATATTACCTCTGGTCTTAGACATTTTTTCACCCTTATTTAGCAAATGACCATGTCCAAATACTTTTTTAGGAAGGGCTAATCCAGCAGACATAAGCATTATAGGCCAGATAATGCAATGAAACTTTGTAATATCTTTACCTATCACATGCATGTCACAAGGCCAAAATTTATTAAACTTTTCTTCATCTGTAGCAAAACCTGCAGCTGTTATATAATTAATCAAAGCATCAAACCATACATAAACTGTCTGCGACTTATCTACTGGAAGCGGTATTCCCCAATTTAAACCTGGTCTGGATACACTCACATCCCGAAACCCAGCTTTGAGCATAGAAAGAATCTCATTTTTACGAGTTTCAGGTTGAATAAAATCAGGATTATCTTCTATATGTTTTAGTAATTTATCTGTATATTTTGTTATTTTAAGAAAATAATTATCTTCTTTAATGAGATCTGCCTTGAACTTATGCGTAGGACAACAATTATCTTCTGTCAATTCACCCTGTGCGTAAAATGCTTCACACGACTTACAATACCAACCTTCATAAGTGCCTTTATATATATCTCCCGACTCAAAGCACCTACGAAAAACTTCAGACACTGAGATTTTATGACGCTCTTCCGAGGTTTGAACAAAATCTGTTATTGTTATTTTATACTGAGTACATAAATTGCGAAAAGCAACTGCCATATCATCTACATACTGTTTTGGAGTAACTCCAGTTTCTTTTGCTTTAGCCATTACATTTAAGGAATGCTCATCTGTACCAGTTGAAAAATATACCTCATAACCCTTTAACCTTTTGTATCTGGCCATAATATCAGTAGTTACTTTCTCATAGGCATGACCAATGTGAGGTTTTGAGTTTGCGTAATCAATTGCTGTTGTAATAAAATAATATTTTCTTTCGCTCATGTGATCCCTTTCAGATATACAAATCGCATTATTTTAACAAATACATATTGGAATCAAATAAATACTATTCCCAGTTTACATCTGCTTCTGTATTTGTTGAAGTCGGTTCATCCATTATTATTTCTCCGCCATCATTTTCTGTCACCTGCAAGCGTTGAATAATAGAATTATGAACTGGCGCTTCATATTTTTCATAGGCAAGACAGCACAATAGCCTGCCGCACACTCCGGAAATTTTGGTAGGATTTAATGGAAGCCCTTGGTTTTTGGCCATTTTAATAGTAATAGGTGCAAATGATTTCAAATGATTTTTACAGCACACTATTCTGCCGCAAATACCGGCGGCACCTATTTTTTTTGCGTATTCCCTACGGCTTATCTGTCTTAATTCTATTTTTATTCTAAGAGCTTTTACCAAGTCTTTTAATAATTCCCTAAAATCAACTCTTTTTTCAGCCACAAAGAAGAAAACAACTTTCTTTAAATCATCGGAATATTTAACATCTACTAACTTCATAACAAGATTCCGAGCTTCTATTCTGCTCGTACAAAACTCTCTGGCTTTTTCTTCCATGCGGTCTTGCTTTTGTACTAAAACTTCCTGTTTATCAGTTAAATATTCCAGAACACGACGCAATGGAGCATATATTTTATCTGGTTCTAAAAAGAAATTAGCCATAGACACTTCGCCTTCACGCGAACCTTCTATAGTCTCCACAATACATTTTTCACCTTTTTCAAGATGTAATTTTTCTGGATTATAATAATGTATTTTTTCATCATCCTTAAACTTAATTCCGATTACTTCTATCATGCGCTTAGACCTTCCTTTCGTATCTGGAAAAGCAGGTTCGTAAAAAGCACGCTAACATTCGCATTGCTTTCCACATCCCTGCATGACCGTTCGATAATTTTTAGTATTGCGCTGATTTTTGCAGGGGTATAATCCCTGATATCAGTTGTGCTTATGCCATATCTATTTCGGAGAATACTCTTTATCCCGAGTTTCTCCAGCATATAATCCCTATAAATATATGATAATATCTTAATAATATCAAGTAAAAACAACCGTGCAATACCCTTTTTTTTAGCCTTCTTTTCTTTCTCTTTTTCTTCCCTATGTAGCTCTTCTACCCTTTTAATAGCATCAAATATGGACTCCACATCATCCTTACGGCCTGATACTGCCGAAAAGATGGCCGCTGCGTCCTTAAACTGCTGTTTTACTTCAATATAACGCAAAGCATCACCTATTTTCCCATCAGAAAATGACGCCGCTTCCTTTACTTCAATTTCTGTCCAGGCCATCATAATACGACCTGTGGCTTTCTCTATCTCGCTAATAGAAGCCCTTTGCAGTTCTATTCTGCGACAACGGGACACTATTGTAGGCATTTGCGAATCAATGTTGTTAACTATAAGAATTATGACTAAATCCTTGTGAGGTTCCTCAAGCACTTTTAAGATAGAATTGGCTGCGCTTTTATTCATTCTGTCAGCATCTTGTATAATAACTACTTTTCTTTTAAGTTGTATTGCCTTGTATATATTTAAATTTTCGATTGCAACCTGAACTACTTCTTTACTAAGTTGTGCTTTCTCAGTATTTATGTAAACTAAATCAGGATGTGGATTAATCTGACAGTCATGTTCGTCAAGCTCTCCTAATGTTTTATCAATCAAACGGCAATTAACACAAATATCACAACAATCCATATCAACAGAAGGCCGAAGACAATTTAATGCCTTTGCAAACTGCCGTGCTGCAAAGTTCTTTCCTACATTTTCTTCACCAAGCAGAATATAAGCAGTTCCATTTTTTTGCTCGCTGGCATTGGACAACATTATTTTTTTGGTATTAACATTGCCTATGATATTATTTACAGACATTAAATAAAACCTTTTCTCTCGAGATGATTGATAGTTTCTTTAAAAACAGATTTCTCGTCTTTATTATCTGTAGTTATTACAATGCAATTTGCTATTTTTTTTGCTTCTTTTAGATAACCGTTCCGAACCTTAGTATGAAACTCTGCAGCCTCTTCATCAAGCCTATCTTTCTTTACTCGTTTTTTCATGCGCTTTTGAGCTTCAGCAAGTGTCACATCATAAATTATAGTTAAGTCTTCCTTTAACCCATTTAAAGCAAACTTATTAAGTTCATCAATCCATTTTCTATCAATTCCTCTGGCATAACCCTGATAAACTATTGTAGCAAGATAAAATCTGTCTTGAAGTATCGTGTAACCTTCATGAAGTAATTTTAGTATTTTTTCCTCAATTATCTGAGCTCTGCAGGCAATATAAAGTAGTAATTCCGTTTTTTCAGACATATTTGTATGAGCACGATCAAGAATTATAGAACGAATTTTTTCAGATATCTCAGTTCCGCCTGGTTCGCGTAAGAGAATTGTTTTAACTTTATTTGATTTGAAATATGTCACAAGCTTATTTAGCTGCGTTGACTTACCTGAACCTTCAGGTCCTTCAAATACAATTAAAGAACCACGCTTATGCTTATTGGTTTGGCTTTTCATAAGCTTTGAGCTTGTGCCTTTTTCAACTATATGGACTGTATTTAATGATATTTTCTTCACACTAAACTCCTAAATAAATTAGTAAAACCTATGATATTATACTACAAGTGGAAGTAAATATATAGACAGATTTTATACCAATTTAACCTTTAAAAGCACATAAAACACTGCAAAATTTTAGGTTTTGGGGGATTTTAATGTTAAATAATTATTTATTACTCAGAACTTAATACGCTTTGCCCCATGACAGAACTTCTCTATTTCTTTCCATTCCTTATGTTCTCCAGTTAATTCTTTCCAGTAAGGAAATGTTCTGCACTGCGACGGTCTGGCTTCATATATCGTGCATTTTTTATCTTTCCAAAATGTGCAACCACCAGCATAAGGGGTCTGTAATACATGTTGATGACCTACTTTACGCATATATTTTTCTGAAAATGTCTCATAACTAATGCTTAATAGCTTGGCAATAATTTGTGCTTCTTTAATGTTTAAAAACACATAACCCGGAACAGAACAACATGTTCCACATTTAGCACATTCAAACAGTTCTTTTTTTCTTTCAAAAATCTGTTCATCATTCATATTTTTTTCCTTTTTTTAACAGCTTTAGTTTTTACCTTTATTAATTTTTCTTTTGCTATTTTTCCTGAACGCTTTATTTCATATTCTCTTTTCAAAGCACCACTAACATTATAACCTTCTTCTACAAACATTAATTTCACAGGTCGTCTTGCTGAATTTATATACTTTGCGCCCTTGCCATTATTATGAGCTTCCAACCTATGGCTTATATTATTCGAAATACCAGTATATAAAGTATTGTCTTTACATCTTACTATATATACCGACCAATTCTTCTTTTTTTTCATTATTATTCCTAAAATATATCAAGTTTTATTGATGTGTTTTTAATGCTATAAGGACTACTTACGCAAACTTCTTTAGACCAGCCCCACAAACTTTCATATTTATTGTTTTTGGTCATATCCATAAGATTACCGTGCATGTTTCCAGGACCCCACTCCCACGCCAACCATCCGATTTGAGCTTTTTGACATTCGGCAATTATAGTTTGATAACAAATTAAGCCTTTATTATCAATGCCAGCAACAGCAAACTCACCAACCACTAAAGGTATTTCAGTTTTTACGGAGTTCCATATAGCATCTTTTATCCTTTTAGAATCTCCATCGTTCCACCACATATGTATGCTAAAAATCAAATTATGAAGTGGGTCATTTTTCTGCAGATATTCCCAATTATCAGTAATATAATTCATGCCAGTACCCCAAGCGGCTGCATCTATCATTAGGGGGACTCTTATTCCAGCTTTTCTTAGTGTTTTAACAGCATTGTTATAGCGTTTCTTGTAATCTAAATTAGTAACAAGATTATTTCCAATTTCATTTGCATAATTTATAATTAAATAGCTTTCGTGTTTTTTAATAATTGATAACATTTTTGGGTCTGTCCAATAGTTATTAAATAATTCAAAAACTGAATCATCCCAATTTCCAGTGTGGTCATGAAGTTCTATAACAGGAATCATTTTATATTTTACACAATTTTGTATTGCAATATCTAATCCTTCCATAGTCCCGTCTTTAACACTCCAAACTATTCTTACACAATTAGCACCAGTTTTAGCTATTTCAGAAAATGAAGGTATGCCGTCTGGATCCAACCAAACAACCATTTTGTTTACACCTCGTATTACAAGCTTCTCTTCATTGGAATCATATATATGTCTGCCTTTAACCTGCAATCCGCTATATTTTGTTGCTGTTGAAGCCTGCTTTAATTTTTTATTATTACTTAGATTAAAGCGTTTACTTAATACTTCTGTGCTATACGCCGTTTTCTCATAACCTGGTTGAACCCCGCCAACACACAGCGTATAAGTTCCTGATATTTGGTTAAAAGAACCATCCCTCATATAAACACCAATTTGTTCAGGCTCTATAATAAACTCTATATTTTTTTTTGTCTTCTTTTTTAAACTTAACCGTTTCATTGCACAAAGCGAAAGCAAAGGAGTGGCCTCCGTATTTAATGGTGTTTTTATATATATTTGTACTACTTCATCCCCGTCCATAGTACCAACATTCTTGACTTCAACTGACACCTTTAAGGTCTTATCCGGTGATATATTTTTCTGAACTTTCAACTTTGTATATTCAAACTTTGTATATGACAATCCAAAGCCAAAAGGAAAAAGTGGCTCGCCTTTGTAATATCTGTAAGTCCTATTGTCCATTCTATAATCTCTAAAATCAGGTAAATCCTGTACTGACTTGTAAAATGTTATAGGAAGTCTACCTGCAGGATTATATTTACCGAAAAGCACTTCAGCTATTGCGGTGCCGCCTTCTTCTCCAGGATACCATGCTTCTATAACAGCTTTAATATTATTCTGATTTATATCAAAAGCTATCGCGCTACCATTTAATAAAATTACAATTACAGGTTTTCCTAACGAACATAAAACTTCAAGCATTTTTGTCTGTGCTGGCATAAGTGATATTTCTTGCCTGTCACCATCTCCTGCTCCCTCTTCACCCTCAACCATTGCATTTAAACCAAGAAAAGCAGTTATAACATCCACATTCTTAAATGTTTCCTTTAAAGCAGTCAAGTGATCTGAATACACATCTTTAATATTACATCCTTTTATATATGTAACCTTCACTTTACTACCTACGATTTTTTTAATTCCGGCAAGGGGTGTCAACCACTTTGAAGGAGACCCATAATAATTACCAAGCAATGCTTCGACATCATCCGCATTAGGACCGACAATACCTATTGATTTTATATTTTTCAGAGGCAGAACCCCTTCATTTTTCAACAACACTATAGATTGCCTTGCTGTTTCAAGTGCGAGCTGTCTGTGTTTTGGTGAATCCACAACACTATACGGAATCTTTGAATATTTTACATTTTTGTCCAAATCAAACATACCTAACTTAAAACGCGTCATTAACAAACGCTTAACAGCTCTGTCTATGTATGATTGATCAAGTATTGAATACTCCATTGCTTTTTTAAGCCCTTTATCCGCTTCTGAACATTGTGATTGTGAAAGACAACAGTTCAAATCACATCCATTTATCGTCGCTAATCCTGCAGCTTCGGCTGCAGTTTTTGTCAATTTATGACTTTGATATATATCTTGTATTGCCCCACAATCAGAGACGACATGGCCATTAAAACCCCATTCATTACGAAGTATATCTGTCAATAAACGCTTACTTGCAACACACGACTCTCCAAGTGTTCTATTATAAGCGCCCATAACAGCTTCCACTTTAGCTTCTTTAACAAGAGTTTTAAAAGCAGGCAAATATGTTTCCCTCAAATCTTTTTCTGTTACTATTGCATCAAAAGTATGTCTCAGTGCTTCTGGGCCACTATGCACCGCAAAGTGCTTTGCACAAGCTGCTGTTTTCAAATATTTTGTATCATTTCCCTGCAGCCCTTTTACAAAAGCTGCTCCAATACGGGAAGTTAGATATGGATCCTCTCCATAAGTTTCTTGCCCTCTGCCCCAACGAGGGTCACGAAAAATATTTATATTTGGCGACCAAAAAGTCAAACCATAATATGTTTCTCTAACCCCTTCATTAATTGCTTTATGATATTTTGCGCGAGCCTCATCAGAAATTGCATTTGCCACGCTATTTATAAGTTCCTCATTAAATGTCGCAGCCAAACCAATTGCCTGCGGAAACACAGTAGCAATCCCAGCACGCGCCACACCATGAAGACATTCGTTCCACCAATCATACTTCATTATTCCAAGTCGTTTTATTTCAGGTGAATTATGTAGCATTTGAGATACTTTTTCTTCAGAAGTCATTCTGGACACAAGGTCATTAACGCGTTCTTCAAAAGAAAGCTTTGTGTCCTGATATGGGAACTTTTGTTTTTGTTGTTTAGCCATAAATAACTCCTATAATATTTAAATAATCATATTCATTAAACCAAAATAGAACTGCTTGTATTTTGTCATTATATACTAAAATTCAAGACACTACATACAATATTATTTCCTATATAAATAGCAAAGGCCGGGATAACCCGGCCTTTGTATATATATGTAAATAAATAATTATCTTTTCGAGAACTGATAGCTTCTTCTTGCCTTTGCTCTTCCGTATTTTTTTCTTTCTACCATTCTATCATCTCTCGTCATAAAGCCGCCCTTAGCCAAAGTAACTTTCATTGTTTCATCAAGTTTACCCAAAGCCCTTGCAATACCCATTCTTATAGCACCTGATTGTCCTGTCTTACCGCCACCTAATGCTGTTACCTTCACATCAAACTTTCCTGTAACTCCTGCTGCTTCAAGCGGTGCTACCAAGTGGTCCACATGTGTACCTCTTGGGAAATATTCTTTTACATCTTTATTATTTACAATTATTTTTCCAGTTCCTGTTTTTACCCATACTTTTGCTATGGCGTTTTTTCTTCTACCTGTACCGTAACTTGTGCTCAATTTACTTTCCTCCTTGGAAATTTGCCTTTAATGGTTCAAGAACCACAGAAGTATGCGGGTGCTTTGTACCTTTATATACTCTGAATTTTTTAAATACCTGATCGCCAAGCTTTGTTTTTGGAAGCATACCGCGTACAGCAGCTTTGAGAATTTTTTCTGGATGTGTAGCTAAAATATGTTTGTATTCTTCTTCTTTAAAACCACCCGGATATAAACTGTGTGACTGATATACTTTTTTATCGGATTTTTTACCGGTAAGTCTTACTTTTTCTGCATTAATAACGATAACGAAATCGCCTGTGTCTACATGCGGAGTAAAAGTAACTTTCTTTTTTCCTCTTAATGTATCAGCTATTCTTGTTGCCAATCTTCCAAGTATCTCGTTTTCAGCATCAACAATATACCATTTTCTTACTACATCCTGCGGTCTTGCCATAAATGTCTTCATAATTCTTAAAGTCCTCCTATAAGCTATTGAAAAAACAAAATTCCTTATGCCTTTAACTGACAATAGGATAAAGAAGAATATAATAATTAGTGTTATTTGTCAAGCATTTTTATGTTGTCAGGGTTTTTGATAGTTTGCGTTTCGGCTTGGGAAACAGTACTTTTATAATAAATGATAATTAAAACTCTATAAAATCAGCTATTCATAGGTAAACATGGGCGAATAAACAAAAGACATATCAAAAAACACCAAGGCTAAAGCATTATTGACCTTTTAATATTCTCTTGATCAAACGCAATTGTTCTTCCCTATTGTCAACTTCCCCATCAAGCTTTGCCTTTAAAACCAAATCTAATATATGTTTATATTCAGGACCTTGTTTTAAACCGAAATCCTTTAAATCCGCACCGCCAACTTGAATCTTTACATACTGCAATTTATCAATAAAACGTTTAATTCCTAATGTTTGTTTCTTGTTGTTCTGCATAAGCATGAAGTATATAATTGCTTCTGTATTATATTTTTGCAACAGAAAATATAGCCCGCTATCACTTTGACTAATATCAGAAAGACCTCTCTTAGGTAATTGTTGCAATTCAATCGAATGAGTAATTGCAACTTTCTGTTCATTACTTAGTTTTAACATTTTAGTAATTTTTTCGACTTCGTTTATTTGCATATTTTCCAACAATGCCATTAGATATAGATTTCTAAGCTGTGCCTTGTAACCTATAATTAATTTGCGTGACGAAGCAATTATCGAAAACAGCTTAAAAGACGGCAAATCAACTTGTATATTAGGATTTATTTTTGTTAACACTCCTAATATTTTCAAACGCTTAATAGCTTTAAGCGGAGATGGTTCATCAAATATTCTAAATAGCTCTTCCCTAAGCCTCTCTCCTGATAAATTGTTAAAAATATTATGTCTCAGGCTATTTTGTAGTAAATCCAATGTTCGTTTTTCTATTTTAAAACCAAATCTGGTTTCAAAACGAATAGCTCTAAGTATTCTTGTAGGATCATCGATGAAACTTTTGTCGTGCATAGTCCTTAATATCTTATTATTCATATCCAAAGTTCCACAAAAATAGTCAAAAAGTTCTCCGAAATTATCTTTGTTTATGGAAATAGCCATAGAGTTTATAGTAAAATCTCTGCGATACAAATCCTCTTTCAATGAACTTAAACTAACCGTCGGAAGCGCCCCAGATTTTTCGTAAGTTTCTGCCCTGGCACTTGAGATATCTACCCAATTATTTTTAAAAAAGATCTTTGCAGTTTTAAACTTTTCAAACTCTTTGTATGCCCCTTTTAATTCATCTGCAATTATTTTTGCAAATTTCATTCCATTACCTAAAACCACCACATCTACATCCACTGTCTTTCTATTTAAAAATATATCCCTAACCATACCACCTACAATATATGCCCTAAAACTATATTTATCAGCCAAGGCACCTATGTCTTTAACAAGCTTGAAGGTTTTTTCATCAAAACCATCTTTCATTTTTTTTTGCATTTGTATATTTGACATGTTTTATGTTGTCCTTATTTCTTTTTTTAATATAAAAAATACTACAATAGCAATTATCTGCACAAACACAGCCGACCAACATAAAACTGGTATTGATATATCATACAGAAGGCCCGTAAGATATGCACCTCCGAGCATGGCTAAACCATAAGAAAAATTGAATATACCATATCCAGTCCCTCTTTTTTTCAATGGTGTAATATCCGCAATAGCAGCTTTCATTATAGTCTCATGACCACCCATTACAATACCCCATAAAATCGCAGATACAAGTGCAAGAACAGGACTCTTTGTAAAAGCAAAAAACGGAATAAGTGCTGATAATATAGGAAGTACAATCAAGGTCGCAAGTCCTCCTCCATGATGATTAAATTTTTCTTTGAGTTTATCGTACCACATCCCCATAATATATGCGGCAACGCCATCTACAGCCATAGCAATTGCATAATATATTGGGATTGAGACATCACTTAGAACATTTTGTGACTTAAAATGAAAACCTATAATGGCAAAGTTCATAAAACCAAATGCAGTTATAAATGAAAATATAGTGTAAATCCAAAATAATTTGGTAATTTTATCAGGATCTGTAATTTTCTTGGGAGGTTCAAGTTTTGAAGGATCAGGGACTTTCATATAAGCAATAACTGCAAAAATCATAACGAGCAAAAACGGAATCCAAAAAAGACCATAAGCATGCTGATAATCTTTTGCTACCTTAATTTCGCCACCTGTCAAAGCAAAGTAACCAGCAAAAATCAAAGGACCAAGCAAAGCACCAAACTGATCCATAACTTCCTGTATTGCAAAACCCTTTCCAGTTCCAACTCTTTTAGCTGCACTTGAAACTATTGAATCCTTAGCAGGAGCCCTAATGCCTTTGCCTATTCTCTCTAAAACCATAAAAACAGCAGCCATTTGCCATATGCCAGTTAATGATAATAATGGTATAGCAATAATTAATCCATATCCAACAAATGTAAATGCCCAATATGCTTTTGTTTTATCTGCATAATATCCTGATAAAAGTCTTAACGCATAACCTGCAAACTCACCAAACCCAGCAATCAAACCTACCATAGCAGCATTTGCAGCAAGCGTTTTTAAATAAGGTCCGTTTACAGCTCTTGCCCCTTCATAAACTATATCGCCAAAAAGACTGATAAGACCAAAAAATATTATTAATTGAAACGCACGCTTTGTTTCGTCAGTTAAAGGTGTTGCGTTTTGTTTCATGCTATTCCTCCATTTTTAAAACAAAACCTACTTACTCTCCAAACGGCTGACTTAAGCGATCCGTAAGTTCAAGCTTATAATCGTTTTCTGCCATAACTTTTCCTTTAGCATCATAAAGTTTCAGCGAAATCTTACCCCAACCAAGTGCAGCGTTTTTAGGAATTTCAAATGGATCTTTTTCAAAAGCTTCAAGTTGTGGCCCTGAAAAAGGATATGTAATTGAATCCGCTTTTATAGTCTCTATTTTTCTTGATTCTTTTTTATACATTGTGCCAGCCGCATCTGTTAATATTATCTCAACTTTAATATCATGCAAATCCTTTGGTAAATCATTAATAATGAAAAATGGATCCCATAGAACTCCCCAACTCAAGCGCTCTCCTTTTGACTTAGTGTTTCGCACGAGGCGGTAGCCAGGATATACAGGTTGCATAGCTGTCTTAAGTGCAAAATATCCTTTCTTCGGCAATCTATAATAATCAACAACAGCCCAAGTGATAGACGGCCAGCATTCGCAGAACATAAAATGCAATATGCCGTTTAAAAATTTGTATCTGCCAAGCCTGTATGTTTCAGTATGGGTTTTAATAATATCTGCCTGATACTGCTGTGAGTTTTCAATGAACTCTTCCAATGAATCTCCCATTTGTATTCTTGCAGTATTAAAAGTTTGCTCTGGTTGAAAATCATGATACTCCCACTCTTTCCAGTTCGGTGGCCATAAATCAGCAGGTTTCATCATTTTTTGCATAGTTTCATTACATGGTAGTGCTTCAGCTCCATATTCAGAAATAATAAATCTTTTTTCAGCATTAACTGTATCTAAATAAAAATTCTCTGGTGTATTATCGTAATACCATCCTGGATAATAATGTTGATTGAAATCTGATGCTTTTTCAATATAACGCACTGAATCCTCTTCTCTTGCTTTAATATATAAAACTGGATCAAGTTGCTTTTCACTTACAAAAGGCTCGTTATGACAACACCAAAAAGTAATTGAAGGACGATTATAATGCTGATTTATCATATCTTTTATCTGCGACACTGCATTTTCCATAAAGGTATCAGTAGTTTCATATCCCCATTGCAGCGCAAAATCCTGCCATACCATAATGCCTGCTTTATCTGCTTCATAATATAGCTCCTTACGATTAACATGAGCATGTATTCTAACCATATTCAAATTAGCATTAACAAGCATGTCTATGTCTTTTTTTGCCTTTTCTTGAGTATATTCAGAAAGCATTTGAGTTGGAATAATGTTTGTGCCTCTAATAAATAGCTTCTTGCCATTTAAATACCAAGCTCTATCCTCTGCTTTTTTAAACTCCCTGATACCACTTATATCAGAATACTTATCTATCGCTGTACCAGCTTTAATCACATAAATAAATTTATAGAGATTAGGTTTTCCAAAATCCCATGTCCACCACAATGCTGGATTCTTTACATCTGTATGTAACATAACTATATTTTTACCTGGATATAGCGTAATATTTCTTTTAAGATTTTTGGACTTACCTTTAAAATTATAAGGCTCAATCACTCCGCTTAATTCTGAAGCTATTATTTTTTCTGTATAATTATTTATAATAAGCTCTGCTCCCACATTCCACACGCCATCATCTTTAAGCAAAGGTGTTATCTTCACTCTTTCAATTTCCACCGCGTCAACGACTTCCACAAAGACATCATTCCATATACCACCAGTGTTCATTTCTTGTCCGCGACTTTTACTCCACGAACCAGGTCGTGCATCATGATGGTTAAAAATTCCTTTAATTAAATACTTTGCATTTGGCCATATCGCTTTACTTTCTAACGGAGAATTAACCAACACTTCTATACTATTATTTCCATTTTTTAAAACTCCAGTAATCTCAAACCTGAACTTTTGAAAATAGCCTTCATGTTTTCCTACTAATTTTCCATTTAGCTTTACTTCGCAAAAATAATCAACTCCTTTAAAAACGACAAAATACTTCTTATTAGCTTGTTTTTTGAAAGTAAAAGTTCTACTGTAATCTGCAACTCCTGATATATCTTGTCCCTGCAAATACCAATTTGAAGGTACTTTTATTTCCGATTGTTTTCCATTGTGAGTGAATTGCCAGTTTCCGTCTAAGCTGATTTGTTTTTTCACATTAGCTCCTTATTTTTTTAAAATCAAAAACCGAGTTCGTTATTTATTAGTATTATGGTAATATCCGTATCAGTTGGCTTATCATAAATAATAGTCGCGACCTTACAAAACCCCTTTGGATTGTCTATTTTTAAACGCATTGCATTTCTCACTGCCGTTTTGTCTCGAATATGAGCAAAAGCAGTTTCAGTATTTTCCATTATTTTATTATATCCTGCTACAATAATAACTTTCTTCGGTCCATATATCATGGCAGCCACTCTATTGCCATAAGTGTCTATATTGATTAGGTCCCCAGCTAATGTTATTGCGTTTGTACTTGTCAGATACACATCAGAAAGCCTTACTGCTTGACGCCTTGCCTCCTTCACTTCTTCTACAGTTGCCTCAGGCAACCAATGTTGTATCACCTTATTACCACGACTTATTAAGGCTTCTATGATATTTACTGCTCTAATTGTTAGCGAACCACCCACTCCTACAATATCATCCTTACCAATAATATTTAATATTTGAATTCTTGCTTCATCGACGGACTCAGCTTTGTGAACCTTATAGTGCTTATTTATAAGGTTTTGAGCAACCGCATCAAGCTTTTTTTGAGTATCAGTCATCATATCTTCTCCATAATTTAACAAAAAAATAGTGGTCATAATGTGTTAACAACATAAACCACATAACAACAATAGTTAATTTATACTATAAATACTCTTGTTTTACAAGCAATTAATCAAAATCACATATATAATAAAAAAACGGCAGTTCCCGGACTGCCGTTTTGTTATATAGCAACTCTGATATTAATTGAGGACTAAATTGCGACTGAAACCGATTTGCCTGATTCTCTTGCTGGTATATGTTTCTTAATCTCATCCATTGCCTCTGTAAAATCCTTTATTGCATTGTCAAATACAAGGATTCTGCGAGATTCGGCTTTATCTTGCGTATCGCCAACAGTGACCTCTTTGATTGTGAGGTACAAACTTCCTGTCTTTGCCTTTCTCACATCCATGTAGTACTTTTTCTTACCTGAACTTACTACTTTCGAAAAAACTGTTTCCTGTTCGCTCATAAAAACCCCTCCATATTTTAGTTCCGGGAATATTCGTTTTAGTCACACACTTTCAGCCCCTGCAGAAGGTGTATGTTTGATCTTATAAATAGTATACACTTTGTATATAATAATGTCAAGCAATTATTTGATACAATTAATGAATTATATAAGGAGTGGTTCATTTGGTATGGTCTATAACAGCAAAAAGACTTTCCTATCGCTTTGAAAATTAAGCCATTATTGTTTTCTTTTTCATCATCACTTTTGCTATTTCGAACCATGCAATACTAAAAAATCCAGCAGCTATACAAATTAACAGATCATTTAAATGCAAAATGCCAAATCCAAAAAGTGTTCTGAGACCAGGAATGTATAAAACGGATGTTATCAAAGCTAAAGCACCACTGATGACCCACCACATAGCTGGATTTGGATCTCGTATTATCTCAAATACATTTCTCGTCCAAGAAAGATTTGTCAGTATCATACATATATTTGAAAAGACAACTGTTGCAAACGCCATTGTTCTCGCTTCGTTCTCACTTGCGTGCAATTTACCTGACATAATAAAGACAGTAAGAACTACACCAAGAACCACAAAACCTTGTAACAAACTTATAACAAGTGGCTTGACACCAAAAACTGAATCATTTTTATTTCGCGGTTTTCTTTTCATAACATCTTTTTCCTCAGGTTCGGCTTCAAAAACCGTAGAACATGCAGGGTCAATTATCAACTCCAAAAATACTATATGCACAGGCATCATAATCAGCGGCCACTTAAACAAAACTGGCAAAAGCGAAAGTCCCGCAATAGGCACATGAACCGAAACTATATAAGACAGAGCTTTTTTTAGATTATCAAAAATACGCCTACCCATTTTAACAGCTGCTGCAATTGATTCAAAATCATCATCGAGAAGTACTAAAGATGCTGATTCTCTTGCAACATCAGTTCCCCTGGCACCCATTGCTATACCTATGTCCGCAGCTTTTAAAGCCGGAGCATCATTCACACCATCACCAGTCATAGCAACAACCTCTCCTGACATTTTTAGCATATTAACTATTTTTAATTTTTGTTCAGGCACTACTCTTGCAAAAATATTAGTTTCTTTCATGCGTTCTATTATTTGAGCCTCAGGCATAGTATCTAAATCTTTACCAGTTATGACATTATCTTTATTCCTTAAACCAATCTGCTGCGCTATATTAGCGGCCGTAGCAGGATAATCACCAGTAATCATAACTACCCTAATACCAGCGGAATAACATTCGGCAACCGCTGTTTTAACCTGTGGCCTAACTGGATCAGCAAGCCCAACCAAACCAGCAAATCTGAAAATAAAATCATGTTGATCATCAGGTAATTTTTCAACTGCATAGTCCGCTATTGCTACGCCAAGCACGCGGTACCCCTTAGATGCCATTTCATTGACTTTTGACATTGTGAATTCAACATCATTTGGCTCCATATGACACATATCCATTATAGCTTCAGGTGCGCCTTTAGAAGCCACAAAATACGAACCCGTAGAAGGTCTTTTAAATGCGTGAGACAAAGCCAACATTTTTTTTGATAATGGATATTCGCGTACAAATTCCATACTCTCAAATAACTTCTCGCAATCAAGGCCAGCAGATTTTCCAAGTTCCTTAAAAGCTTTTTCCATAGGATCAAATGGATCTTTTTGACATGCCATTATCCCAGTTTCAACAATATCTTTTACTTCTGGAGATTTTTTAAAATCTAAACCTCCAGATATATCATAAAGTTTTTTATTAGTATAAATCATTTCTATTGTCATTTTATTCATGGTTAAAGTTCCAGTTTTATCCACGCACAAGACAGTAGCCGAACCAAGCGTTTCTATGACAGGCACGCGCCTTGTTAACACTCGTTTTTTAGATATACGCCATGCTCCAAGAGCGAAAAAAATCGTTAAGACAACTGGAAATTCTTCAGGTAAAATAGCCATAGCAAGACTCAATCCAGCCAAAAATCCTTTAAGCCAATCTGCTCTTGACAATCCATAAACAACAAAAACCAAGACACATAAAAACACGCCTACCACAGCCACTTTTTTAACAAGACTATTTATTTCCTTTTGTAATCTGGTACTGTCTTGTTCTAAAGAATGTAGAGCTGCTCCTATTTTTCCAATCTCTGTTTTCAAACCTGTTGATTTTATTTCAACTACAGCTTGTCCATGAACAGACATAGAACCAGAAAAAATAAAAGGTAAATCGTCACCACCAGGTCTATCCATAGTCAAATTACTTTTTCCTGTTGATTTATTTACTGGTACAGATTCTCCAGTTAACAAAGACTCATCACATGATAAATTATTATTCCATATTACAACTCCGTCTGCTGGTATTCTATCGCCCTCCGAAAGCACTACCATATCGCCAACCACAACTTCTCTACCAGCAATACGATGCTGTACTCCATCCCTAATAACAAGCGCTCTTGGACTTGATAAATCTTTTAGAGCTTCAAGTGCTCGTTCTGTTTTTCTTTCTTGGTAAAATGTAATACCCATGACAATAAAGACAAATCCTAAAAGCATCAAAGCTTCTTCTTTATCTCCCAAAAATAAATAAATAACTCCACATGATACAAGAAGAATAAACATAGGCTCTTTTACTACCTCAAAGGCTATGTTAAAAATACTTTTTCTTTTAGCAGAAGGTAGTTCATTATAACCATCAGTTTTAAGTCGCTCTGCTGCCTGTACTTCGGAAATTCCCATTATATCTTTTACATTAATATCCATAACTCACCCCTATGTTATTTGTTATGTTTGATTATATATATCGATTTTATATTACGCTATGTCTACAGCTCAAAAATATTCAATCTTACAAAATAAAAGAATGCATCATGGTGGGCGCGACTGGGATCGAACCAGTGACCCTTAGCTTGTCGAGCTAATACTCTAACCAACTGAGCTACGCGCCCATACATGATGCATTCTTTCCAATCAAACTATATCAAAAACCCAAAAGGGTTGTTTACCAACTGAGCTAAGATACCCGTGTTCCGCAGGAACACTCCTCAATTAATTCGTTCCTCTCATCTCGCCGGCGTTCTTTGCCGGCACGCGCCCAGCATGATGCATTCTTTCCAATATTAATATTTAATCAAATAACTCATTGATTTTATTACATTTTGAGTAAGTGTCAAGATGTTTTTGTGAAACACTACAACAAACATTATATTCCCTTTTGTTTTCCTTTTGCCAATGAAGCAAATATACCAAAGAAACAAAAGACTGAAAAAACAATAAAAGCTGACTTAACTGCCAACAAAAATGCCTCGTGTTTATCAGGTGTTATTTGGAAATTACCAATAAAAAATGATAGAAACATAGTTGCAATCGCTAAACCAACCATTTGACCTGATTGCCTCATGGTACTAATAATTCCAGAAGCAACTCCATAGTATCTTCGCTCTACTGATGACATAATTGCATTTGTATTTGGCGATGAAAAAAATCCAAAACCTGCTCCTATAAACATTAAACAAACTATTATATATAATAACGGTGTATCAATTTGCAAAAACGAAAACAGAACTAATCCAATCATGGTCATGCTCATACCGATAGCTGCAATTGTCCCAGGTAAATATTTATCTGATATTTTCCCTGCCCAAGGTGCTATAAACATCATAACCGCTGGTTGCGCCATAAGTATCACTCCTGCGTGACGCGGATCAAAACCTTTGACATATTGAAGATAAAGACTCAACATTATGGAAACAGCAAAAGCAGATGAATAATGAATAAGAGTTGCCAAATTAGAATATGTAAAAACTATATTATTCTCAAATAATTTCATATTAACAACAGGATTTACATGCTTCTCTTCAAATTTCACGAATATAAATAATAGGACTATACCAAACATTAACAAAATGCCACCAAGATATGAAGGCATTTTAGAAAGACCATAAATAAGGCATGTTATTAATAGCGCAAGAATCAACGAACCAAGATAATCAAACTTCTCATCTTTAGCTTCTGCCCACTCTCCCTTTAGCATAAAAACAAGAAAAAACAACGATAGGATTCCAAGTGGGACATTGAGCCAAAAAATATAACGCCATCCCAAATATGAAGTAAGTAAACCACCTATAAAAGGTCCAGCTGTTAGCCCCATATATACCGCAGATACATTCCAACCTAAAGCCCAACCTCTTTTTTCAGCAGGAAAAACTGAAGTAAGTATTGCAACACTCGTTCCAAAAATCATAGAAGCCCCTATTCCTTGAATTACTCTTGAAGTTAAAAGAAAGAAGGTGCTAACACTAAGAGCGGCCAATATAGAACCAATAGTATATACAGAAGTACCAATAATCATAAGTTTTTTTCTTCCAAATATATCTGCAATTTTTCCAAAAGGTACAACAAATATAGAAGCAGCTAAAATCATTGTAGTTGCTACCCAGCCAAGCATAGCAGCATTCATGGAAAATTCTTGACCTATGGCAGGAAGTGCTACATTAACCGAAGAACTTCCCATAGAATTAAATATGGCGCTAAGCATTGAGACTGCCAATGCTGCATTCTGTGTTCGTTTATCATAAATTTGTATCATTGTTTTCCTTTATTAAAGTTATAAGTATATGAAACATTAATAATTATACGATTTTTATACAAGGAATTAAACTAAAAAATGGATATTAACCAGCAAGATTATTAGTTTGCTTTATTCGTATCTCAAAGCGTCTATTGGATTTAATTCGGCAGCTTTTTTTGCAGGCAATATACCAAATATAATGCCAACGCCTATTGAGAAAAAAGTAACTCCCAAAACTGAGGCCAAAGATATGCTGGTAGTCCACTTTGCCAAAGAAGATAAAAGAATTGATATTGTGGAACCAAGTATTATTCCAGCTACTCCACCAATAAATGTCATGAGTACCGACTCTATAATAAACTGCGTCATAATATCCTTTTTCTTTGCTCCTATAGCTTTCCTCAAACCTATTTCTCTTGTTCTCTCGGTAACCGAGACAAGCATTATATTCATAATTCCTACACCGCCGACAATCAATGATATAGCAGCTATAAATCCAAGTAATAAAGACATTGAATTTGCTGTATCAGTCATTGTCTTTTGTATATCCGCCATATTCATTATTTGAAAACTTGTATCATCAGGATTGGTTATTTTATGTTTTTTTCTTATAATTGTTGTAATATTATTTTGAGCCGCCTGCATTAACGAAAAATCCTTAACCTGCACATCGATTGAATCCACATATTCCTTGCCAAGTAATCTAAACATAGCAGTGGTTAAAGGCATTACTAAAACATCATCCTGATCCTGCCAACCACTTGAACCCTTAGCAGGGAAAACACCAATGACTTTAAACATAATTTTGTTTATTTTTATCTGTTGTCCGACTGGATCGGCTTGACCAAATATATTCAAAGCTACAGTCTGTCCGATTATACATACCCTGTTCCTTGTGCGAATATCATTATCAGTAAAAAAGCTTCCATAAGAAGGTATGGAGTTTCTCATTAATGGATAGTTTTCACCAACACCCTGAACGCGAGTACTCCAATTTTTATCCTGATACACTATCTGTCCTCTGCCACTCACCGTTCCAGAAGTATATTTAACTTCATTTATTTTCGCAAGAGATTCTACATCTTGAATCGTAAAACGAGTAGCTGCACCTGTCCCCAAAGATACTCCGCCACTTCTAACATTACCAGGAATTATAGTCAGAAGATTAGAGCCAAGCGAAGAAAGACTTTTTTGAATAGAATCTTTAGCCCCTTGTCCAAGTGCAAGCATAGCAATAACCGCAGCCACACCTATTAATATGCCCAACATTGAAAGTGCCGAACGCAATTTATTGCCCATTATAGAATTAAATGCTTGTCTTATATAATCAACGAATTCTATTCTTGAAATAGGAGGTTTTACAGGGGTTTTATCAGCGTGCCTGTTATTTACAGAAGAATCTGGGCTTGTATAATTCTTTCCTTTGTTCACTACATCAGATATTATTTTTCCATCTCTTATTCTTATTATTCTACCAGCATACTCAGAAACTTCCTCATCATGCGTAACCATAATTATGGTCTTCCCTTTTTTATTAAGTCCAGCCAAAAGTTGCATTATTTCTGTCTGACTTTTTGAATCTAAGTTTCCAGTTGGTTCATCCGCTAATATTATTTCCGGATTATTTACCAATGACCTCGCTATTGCTACGCGCTGCCTTTCTCCACCCGACAATTCGTTAGGCATATTTTGCTCTTTGGCTATTAAACCAACTTCAGCCAATAACTTTACTCCCTCTCCATGAGACTCGGGTTTACCCGCATATATCAAAGGAAGTTCTACATTTTCTACTGTTGTTTCTCTTGGTAATAAATGAAACTGTTGGAAAACAAAACCAATAAACCCTGATCGTAGCTGAGCATATTCATCATCTGGCAATTTAGCTGTTTCGATACCATTTAATGAATACGAACCAGAATCGGGAGAATCCAAAAAGCCCATAAGATGCATGAGTGTTGATTTTCCAGAACCTGAGGGTCCCATAATCGCCAAAAACTCACCTGCCTCTACATCTAAAGACACATTATCTAATGCTTTAAAACTCACCTTACCTGTATTATATGTTTTACTGAGATTTCTTATACTAATTATTTTCATTTTTTGCCTTTCTTTTTTTCATAATATTATAATATATATAAATTAAAATTAAATAAGTTACTTAATGTGCGCGTCCGCCACCAACACTGGTTCTCTGTGGTCTTTGTGGCATGAATGGATTTACTTGCTTAGTTGATGCTTTTTCAATAAAATAATTTTGTTTTGATACTACAACTATATCTGATTCATTTAGCCCAGCAGTTATTTCCATATTATCATCGTCGCTAATGCCAGTAATTACTTCTCTTTTTTCTGCTTTTTCTTGTCCTGCAACATTAACAAAAACAAAACTTTTATCATTAAACTTCTTTATGGCAACAACAGGCAATATCAATATATTATCTTTAAATTGTCTTATTACATCTATATTTGCACTCATACCTGAACGGAAAAAATCTGGCACTTTATTAGGGAGTATATCGACATTATACATAGTTACATTGTTAACTGTTTTTGACTCGTAATATACATGGTCAACTAAACCTTCTATGGTCTGGTCAGAATATGCATCCAAAACAATCATTGCTTTTTGACCAAGCTGTATTTTTCCAATATCTGTTTCATCTACCTGCGCTTGTATAATAAGTCTATCTGACAAAACCAAAACTGGATCAGAAGCTGTCACACTCTGTCCTGGTTCTACAGCCCTCACAATTACCTCGCCATCAATAGGTGCAATTAATGGTATTGGTTTATATGTATCTTCCCATTGTTTCAATTTTTGTATGCCCTGCCCGCGTGCTGCATCTAACAAGGCTGCTCTATCTGAAGAACTCATGTAAGCAAGAGTCTGCCCTTTCTTTACATGCTGTCCTTCCACGACCAAAATACTCTCTATTCTTCCTGCCAATGGCGGTTTTATTTCAAGTCGGTTCTGCGGCAATACTGTCCCCGTGGTACTAACAAATATTTTTATTGAACCCTTTGTTACAGTATATTTCTGATCAACTGCTGTTGTTTTTTTAGGAATTACAAACATTAATACAATTACCACAGCCAGTAAAAGAACTACTACCCATAAAAGTTTATTTAGTTTCATTTTCTAATGTTCCTCCCTTAACCTGTACCCAGGCAGCTTCTGCATTTAATAAGTCTGTTTGTGATGAAATTATAGACTTCTGAGAACTCACAAGACTGTTTTGAATTATTGTCCAATTATTAAAATCAATTAATCCTGTTGAGTACTGGGCATCTGCTATTGTTGCTCTTTCTTGACTGGCTTCAAAATACTTCTGTTGTACATTAAGATTTAGATAGGCATCTTTAAAATCATACCAAATTGTTTTAATCGTATTTAAACCAGAATACATGCCAGACTTCTCGTCTGCCTTTGCCTGTCTTAATGCTGCAAGTGAAGCTGCTGACTGAGCGGCAAGCTTTCCTCCATCAAATAATGAATATGAAACATTTAAACCCAAAGACCAACTGGTATTATTAATTTCAAGCGTTTTAGCACTCCTGCCAAGGCTTCCGCTAAATGTGACTTGAGGAAAACATGCTCCCAAAGATGAATTCAAAGAAAATTCTGCTGCCTTGCGTTGTGACATAAGTAGTAAATAATTCATATTATTATTAAGCAATGCTTCAAAATCCGGATCTACAGACAGAGTTTCCTTAAGTGTATAATCCAGAGTTACAGAAATATCTGAGTTTATATCCCTTCCAAGTGCTGTTGACAGAATTTGTTTTGCGAGTTCAAGCGAACGAGCTGCTTGAGCTACTTCAAATTCAGACTCCTTAAAATCTGCTTCTGAACTTAATACAGCTCCCTTATTTTCCCTACCAGCGGTATATCTTAGTTTCACATCTTCGTATTGTTTTTTTCTCAAATTTAATATTTGACCTGTGATTGTGACCATTTCCTGCGCTTTCATTAAACCTACATAAGCAAGCTTTAAATTATATCTGACTTGAGCTGAAGTAATTTTGTAATTTAATTCTGCAGATTTTACATCTTCTGAGGATTTCATTATGTCGTGGGTATTCTTAAATCCATCAAAGACAAGCTGTCTGACATTCAAACCATATGCATAATTCTGCGATTTTGTATTTCCTGTATAAGGAAGAGAATCCAAGCTTGGTTCACTTCCGCTATCTGAAGCAGAAGCAGAAATTGATATTTGTGGAAGTGCAGCCGCTGCTGCTGACCAGCTCTGCGCTTTTGCCTGATTCAATTTTTCTTGAGCAGATATTAATAAATAATTACTTACTAAAGCCTCGCTAACACAGAACTTCCACGATAATTGTTGTGCATTTGCCTGCAAAGAACTGACCACAAGTACCACCCAGATGAACATAACAATGATTTTTTTCATAAAACCCCCTTTTGATTAATCGATGTCTATATTTAGACGCATGTCAACTACAACATGTTCCATATATTATTGTATCATAACTTTGAGCCCTGTTTTGACTCTCTTTTTAGAAGTTCTGCAATCAACATCTGTTTTAATACTATTTTATACTCAGGTCTGCAATAATTTGGAGCCAACAAATGACTGTCTATGGCCTCAGCAGTATATCGCATTACTATCATATCAGGCGGCAATATTTCAATAATGTCAGCAAGTGCTTCTATATAATCATCAAGGTGAAGTGTTTCAAATTGCTGTTTTTTGTAGTTATCTCCAAGAACTGTTCCTTCCATAACATGTAAAGGATGAATCTTAATTGCGTGTACCCCAAGCGAAGCAATCAGCTTGGCAGTTTTCATAAAATCCTCTTTTTTTTCTCCAGGCAGGCCTATAATCATATGTGCTGTTATTTTTAGCTTTGTTTTTTTCGCGCGTAAAACAGCATCAATAAAATCTTCTACCGTATGACCTCGGTTTATTATTTTTAAGGTAGCATTATTAGCTGACTGCAAACCAAGTTCAATCCAAACTTCATGGCCCGAATCACAATATTGATTGAGCAAGTTAAGTACATCATTATCAACGCAATCAGGTCTTGTACCAATTCCTAAACCTATTACATTTTCAAAACCTAATGCCTCATCATATATCTTCTTCAGGGTTGCAATTGTAGCATTGGTATTTGTATGTGTTTGAAAATATATTATATATTTGGTATTCAGTCCGTAGCGCTTTTGTGCAGCAGTAATTCCTGTAATTACCTGTTGTTGCATAGGAAGTTTTGAATCGTTTAAGTTAGGAATACTTCCTTGGTGACAATAAGTGCATCCACCTGTACCATCTTGTGCCATATGTGGACATGTAAAAGGTAGAGATACAGTTATTTTTTGAACTCTTTGTGTATATTTTTCAGCATAGTATTTTCTCAGTGAATTGTAAGGTAAGTTTTCCATGTTATATTCGCCTCATTCTACTAACAAAATCCTTTATTTGTGACAAAGGGCGGATTGCTCCGCCCTTTTAATCATATATTGTTTTCCATTTATTCTTCAGAACTAATTTTATCCATTACTTCTTTTGGTATATCAAAATTCGCATACACATTTGAAGTATCTTCATGTTCCTCAAGTGCTTCCATAAGCTTGAGCATACGCTCAGCATCCTTGCCATTAAGCTTTACATAATTCTTAGGCACCATAGTAATTTCTGCCACAGTAAACTTTACGCTTTTTGCTTCAAGTGCTTTTTTAACTTTTTCAAAATCAGAAACTTCAGTTACTATGTCATAAGATTCTTCTTCGTTTTTAATATCAGAAGCACCAGCTTCAAGTGCTACTTCCATTAAGCTGTCTTCATCAATAGCTTCTTTTGGTACTGAAATAAAACCTTTCTGGTCAAACTGCCACGCTGTCGCGCCTGGAGCAGCCATAGAACCCATGCATTTGGCAAGTATAGCCCTTAAATCAGCAGCAGATCTATTTCTATTATCAGTTGTAATATTAATTATTAAAGCGACTCCGCCTGGACCATAGCCTTCATACATTATTTCTTCATAATTTACGCCTGGAAGTTCGCCAGTTCCTTTTTGTATTGCCTTTTTAATGTTATCAGAAGGCATATTAACCGCTTTTGCCTTTTCAATAACCGTTCTTAATCTGGCATTAGCATTTGGATCACCGCCAGATTTTGCCGCAACGATTATTTCTCTGATTATTTTAGTAAACGAAGCGCCCCTCTTTGAATCAGTAAGGGCTTTCTTGCGTTTAATGGTCGCCCATTTTGAATGTCCTGACATAAAATCCTCCGTTATTCTTTATCTATTAAGTTCTATTTACCAGCTTTAAATCTATTTACTCTTCTGTGTTTTTTTCTCTTATGCGTCTTAATTTTCCATTTATGTCTTTTCTTTCCGCTTCCCATCAGTAAAACCTCCGAATTTTTTTATGTTAATTTTTTTTATATTGCTTCAGGCATTCATCTGTTCAAGACTCACCTGCACGCAGACAGCTTCCGCTTCTGCCACTTTTACACCATCTCGTTCTCTAATAAGCACACTTTTAACCCAAAAAATATTTTTCTTCTGCTTTTCTATAAAAGCTTTGGCAACAACAATTTCGCCTATTTTTAAAGGTTTTATAAACTTAATTCGAATATCCGCAGAAACTACTGGTTGTTTCAATTTAAGCCACGGTAAATTTACCATAACTTCGTCTAAAAGTAAAGATATCATTCCTCCATGGACTATACCAGAATATCCCTGCAGTTCCTTTGGGAATGCATATTTTGCTTCTATACCTTCATCAGTCAAAACAAAATGAAGATGCATACCTATAGGATTCTTTTCTCCACAGGCGAAACAATACCGGTCATCTATCCAGCCATCTGTCATAAATCAGCCACAACCTCTTTATTTAATAGCACTTTTTCAAGATTTATGTCATATGGCGCTCTTATGACGCCTTTCTCGGTTATTATTGCTGTTATATATTTTGCAGGAGTTACATCAAAAGCCGGATGAAGTGCTCTTGTTTTCTTGCATGAAATATCCTTACCAAAAATCTTTTTAACTTCATCTTCACTTCTCATTTCTATAGGTATTAAGCTTCCCTTTTTCATACTAAAATCAATAGTTGAAGAAGGTGCCGCAACATAAAAAGGAATATTGTTAGCATGGGCAAGAACTGCAGCAGAGTATGTCCCTATTTTATTTGCCACATCACCATTTGCAGTGATTCTGTCCGCTCCCACTACCACAACATTAATTTTTCCAATTGACATAAAATATCCAGCCATATTATCGGTAATAAGAAAGTGTGGAATTTTTTCCTTTTCCATTTCCCAAGCAGTAAGTCTTGCCCCTTGTAAGTAAGGTCTTGTCTCATCTACAAATACTGTTATTTTTTTCTTTTTTTCATGCGCCGCCCTTATTACTCCTAATGCGGTTCCATACCCTGCAGTTGCCAGTGCTCCTGCATTACAATGAGTAAGAACAGTATCTTTTTCGCGAATTAGTTCTGAACCATATTTACCAATCAGTTTATTATTATCTAAATCTTCTTTATATATTTTTACAGCTTCAGCAATAATTAAATCTTTTAAACTTGAAATTTTCCTCTCTTTATTTTGTTCCATCGTTCTAAGCATTCTGTCAACCGCCCATTTGAGGTTAACAGCTGTTGGCCTGGTCTCTACAAGTTGTGCTCCTGCCTTTATCATTTCCTTACTGAACTTATCATATTTATTTGCTTTTGACTGCTTCGCTTCCATTGCTAATCCAAAAGCCGCCGCTATACCTATAAGCGGTGCTCCACGCAAATTCATATCTTTAATAGCAGTCGCAACTTCCTTACATGTTTTACAAATTATTACTTTTTCTTGAAATGGTAATAATAACTGATCAAGTACTAATAAATGATTATTTTTCCATTCAACCGGGCTAAAATCATTCATAGTGTTATTACTCCTTTATTCTTTTTATTACTTCTTTCATAAGCGCGGTGAGTTTTGGTTCCGCTATGTTAGCATTGTTAATGATTTTTGAAATATCAGCTGGTTCAAGTGTCTCTGGTATACATAAATCTGTTATGACTGAAATACCCAAAACTTTAAGACCACAATGAACCGCCACGATAACTTCAGGGACAGTGGACATGCCTACCATATCTGCAAATTTATTTAATAACTTGTATTCAGCACGCGTTTCAAGGCTTGGTCCAGTCACACCAACATAAACACCAGACTGTAATTCAATTCCCAAATCTTTAGCGGCAATTTTAGCAATACTCATAAGTTCTTTGGAATATGGCTCTATCATATCAGGCCAGCGCGGTCCTAACTCATTGTCATTTGGACCAAGTAAAGGATTATCTCCCATAAATAAGCTAATATGATCCTCAATCAAGACAAGACAAGGAGCTTTAAATTTTGGATTCATACCACCTGCAGCATTTGATATAAGAAGGTATTTAACCCCAAGCTCTTTCATAACACGCACAGGGAATGTCACTTCCTTCATTGTATAGCCCTCATAGCGATGAAAACGCCCCTGCATTGCCACCACTTGCCTTCCTTCCAGTTCTCCGCACACAAGTTGCCCCTGATGAGATTCTACTGTAGAAAGTGGAAAATTTGGTATTTTTTCATAAGGGATTGATTTTTTGTTTTTGATTTCCTTGGCAAGCGCCCCAAGTCCTGTTCCGAGAATAATTCCAATCTCTGGCATAAAACCAGGGACCTCCTGCTGTATCTTTTCTACCGATAAAATGATTTTCTTATTTAGCTCTTTCAAATTGTACCTCCTAATATATTTATAAAATTCTTTTTTGTGATACCATCTATCATAATACTTTTATTTCGACTCTTATCTCCCTTAACAATAATTACAGCTTTTCTTTTGACTTTAAATGTTTCACTAAATAATTCAACGAGTTCTCTGTTCGCCTTCCCTTTATCTGGAGGAGCATTTAATTTTATCTTTAATATACCATCATTAGTGCCTATAATTTCAGTTTTCGATGAGTTTGGCAATACTTTCACATTGAAAGTTATTGCCCCATTGTGTTCTATAATTAAATTAATCATAATTTATAAATTAAGTTAAGACCATATATAAACACATATTTTATTATTTCAACTAACAACAAAGCAATGAATGGGGAAAGGTCAACTCTTCCAATATAGGAAGGAAAAAATTTTCTTATTAAATTCAAAACAGGATCCGTGACTTTCGCCACGGCATCAAAAAAACCAAAAAATTTAGCAATGACTTCTTGCCTTAGCCAAGTCATAAGTGATCTAATTAGTATAAGAAACATATATACTGTAGCCATTCCATTTATGATATCTACTATGATGATATGTATATTACTTGCCAAGTTCGTCTGCCCTCTCTTTTGCTAAAATTATTGCTTTGATAAAGCTATCTTTAACAGCCTTAGCTTCCATTGTCGTTATAGCGCTTTCAGTAGTGCCACCTTTTGATGTTACATTTCGTCTTAAAACCTCAGGTCCTTCTTCACTTTTTATTAACAACATAGCAGAACCAATAAATGTCTGTGCTATAAGTTTTTTTGCTTCTTTTAAGTCAAACTTCATTTGTCTTGCCGCCTCAAGCATTGCTTCTGCAAAATAAAACACATATGCTGGTCCGCTTCCACTCAAAGCTGTAACTTTATTTATTTCACTTTCAGGAACATTAATCATGATTTTACAGATTGTAGCTAATATATTCTGTGTTAATATTTTATCCTTGGCTTTTACTTCTCTGCTAAAAGCATAACCAGCAGCCCCTTCACCAATTAATGCTGGTGTATTTGGCATGACTCTGACGACAGAACATTTAATTCCTAAAAGTTGCTGTATTTTATTTATTGAAACTCCTGCAACTATAGTGATTATCAAATGATTTGAAGTTATGTTAGTTTTAAGCGATTCCAAAACTTCGGAAAGATTTTGTGGTTTGACTGCCAATATTATTATTCGTTTTTTATTAAGAATATTTTGATTTGAATTTTCTTTGCCAATCTTATACTTCTTACAACCTAAAACAAGTGTCTTAACATCAACATCATAAGCTGATATTTTTTTGGAACTATATTTTTTAGAAAACAACATACCTTTAACAATTGCCTGTGCCATTTTGCCGAAGCCTATGAAACCTATACCAGTCATATCTATAGCCACAATATTCTCGTCTCCCTTATATTATTTATAATTGTCGCGCTTGCCAAAAATTGCTGTTCCAATTCTTACCTGAGTGCTGCCTTCTGCTATTGCTATTTTATAATCATCACTCATTCCCATTGATAATATTTCCATCGTAACATTACCACCTGGATTTTGACCTTTTATAGTATCAAAAAGTTTTCTTACTTTCTTAAAATACGGTCGTGCCTTTTCAGACTCATCAAAATATGGTGCCATAGTCATAAGTCCATTAATTTTTATACCACCCAAATGCTTTACTTTTTCTATTATAGCAAATGTATTATCAGGTTGTATTCCAAATTTTGTGTCTTCTTCAGAAACTTTAATTTCAAGAAGACAAGTAGTAACTTTCCCCATACTCAAAGATTGTAAAGAAATTTGTTCAATCAACTCAATTCTATCGCATGACTCTATAACTTCAAAATTTTCAATCACTTTATTTGTTTTATTACTTTGCAAATGTCCAATGAAGTGCCAAAGTATATTACTATGCGAAGAACTAATATCTATTATTTTCGCTTGTGCTTCCTGTAACTTGCTCTCTCCAAACTCATTTAATCCAAAATTAATAGCTGCTTCAACTGCCTGCTTACTGTGAGTTTTAGTAACTGCTAAAATTTTTACATTCTTATTAATTAAGTCAATCTCAGTTCTTAATTTATCAATATTATTTTTTATATAATCAAAATCGCTCATTTTTTACCTTGCCTTTTATTTTTTACCATTTTTATCATTATAAATGATATATATTATAAATCAATAGTATTTTATGGGGTTTGTGATTTTGATTCCATATAGTGAAAGAATCGTGTTTTCAAGAGAGATAAATTAAGATATAGCAGTTAGCGTTTCATAAAGCAAAATCAAGTTTTCTCGTTGTAAAACAACATTTGTATTTATGTGAGATGACTAATCTGAAACTTTTCATATCTAATTTACTGTCAGTTCACTCCAGCGTGTGTCAGTGTTTCACAGGCTATGTTGAACTGGAGCCAGGTAGTGTTATTGTTGGCTCTGAGCGAAGTTATCCACTGTTTTGTGTAATACAAAGGGTCCCCAGGAGCCGTTGACGCCATTCCTCGACGATTGGCGTAATGGTTAAAACCTATTTCAAAAGTGTCAAGAACTTGATTCTGCGGATCCCATGCGCCGCTGCAAACACCACACGAACTGTTTGTATAAAACTGTTGCGCGAGCAGTTCCAGAGCTGGCACAAGCGATGTCTGATAGGTCGCATAAAAATTATTCAAACTTCCCTGATGATAATCTATCTCGGCACATTCCACTGCCGCGTCCAATGCAAACTGTATATGGTGTCCATTGTCACGACAGGTTTCCTGACACAATCCCGCAATCCATTTGAGCGGACAGTACCAAAAATTCATAGGAAAACCTGTAACACATCCAGCATTATTTGTATCCCATTTACCAAGTTTCGGCGGCTGATTAGCCCCAGTATCAGGATTGGTGGAGTTATTAACCGTAGGCCAAGTGGAATCATAAATATATGCAGGGATTCTTGCCTGGTATCTGGAAACAGCTAAGTTCCACTCCTCTTTATCATCACAAAATACTGCCATTGACATCATGGCATCAATCTGTGTTAAATCTATATTTCCATTATCTATGTTCATAGTGTTTAACGATGGATAAAATGCTGTTTTGAACATATTCACATATGTTTGCGTATTCGCTGCAGTCCAGTTCGGACTCGTCCTCAATAGCTCGCAAGCGTTAGCAAAAAGTACTCCAAACCACCCAGCATTCAGATTTTGCTGTCCATAATAACAAGCCGAAGACTGGAAGCCTTGTATGTTTGCATAATTAGAGAGTATGGCCATTGCCGTCGTGTAATAAGACATGGTACCTGTAAGATACCAGGAAAGGGCGTTGGCGTAACATAGCGTAGAATCGGTTTTGACAGCGGTTTCCTGCGTGCACGAATCCTGAGTTATGCCATTAAAATTTATTCCAGAAGTAGCACCACCTGTCTGCCACAAAAGATTATTCAACTGCTGCTTCCATGGCTGAGCATTTGCCGAAATTTGCGTTTTAACGAAGCTCAACTCCGAAACAGAGGACCACGCACCTGGGTGTATGAATACAGGGGTAGCGCTACTTGTTTGGGTTGCTGTGCTTGTCGATGTGAATGTAATCACTCTGGTACTGGTCGAGGACAATGTGACCGTAGATATAACTAAAGGTGTCGCACTTATAGTCGGGGTCGCTGTGTATGTCAATACTGATGTGCTCACATGGGTACTTGTCTGTGTAATTGTCGTGTTCCAAATTACTTCCGTAGGAATGACCCTTCTTCTGGAACAAGAAGAAACAGTAGCCATAATAAATAGCACCAGAAATACAGCAAGAATGAATTTTTTTTTCAAGATATATTTCAAATATTCTTTTTTGTTTTGTCTATAATTATTTTTATTGGATAATTATTGTATCTTATGCTTAATCGTTTATCAAAAAATAATTTTAAACGATCTCCTACGGTTAAATCTCTTCTTGTTACCACAGTATTATTAACCCATATAGTATCTTCATCAAATAATATCTGATAATCAAGTCCATCATCCGTTCTGACAGTGAAAGCTATCTGAGCTGTACCACTAACATTATCACTATTTGAAACCATTACATTATTTCTGATTATTGTGCCTGCCAAAGGTGACTGAAATGAGTTCTTTGATATAGATGTTTCACTATCTGTCATTTCATCAAACATTTTTTTATTTTGATATATATATATAGTATTGGCCAAAGCCGCCTTTTTATTTTTAGGACCACGGATGTCAATATATGATCTGTCGGTTAGATCACTCAAGCTTCCATCATTTTTATTAAATATGTTTATTTTATCTGATAGATAAAACTCCACTTTTGACTGCGCCTTGCGAAGTAGGCATTTATCACCACTGACTTTTTCCAAAAAGCCAGTTTGAATTATTTTTTGTTTTACTGATTCACCAATGATATTATCTTTCGTTTCTACAGCCCCACTCACACCACCAGCAATACCTTTAACTACAAACTCCCGTGGGGTTTCATCATCGTCTTGTGCATTAGCTGCAAATATATTTCCACATGTCAAAAGACAGATAAAAACGAATAACACAAATACTTTCTTCATTGTACTCACCTCGTGTGTTTTTGTTTCTTATTTCTTTTTAGAGTTACTTCTGCTTCTGATGGTCTTATATATACTGGCGCTGAATTAAACAAATCTGAAGCTTTAATTGTTTTTGCTTTACGAAGCATCATCTTTGCAAAAACCTTCATATCTATATGCTCAAGTCGTACAAATTGTACTTTAAGTATTGGTCTTTCCATTTCTACTATAAATGCCTCTCGTTTTAGAGAAACTATTGTATCACCTTTTTTTATTTTCTTTTGAAAATTTTCTTTTGAAATCAACAAATACTTTCCACTTAACATTTGCATCTTATCTTTATATATATAAGCAGCAGCGTACAATTCTCCTCTGCCAGCATCGAGTATAGCCCAAACTCTGCCATGACTTTCAGCTGAATTTGCTAAAATATCAAGAACGACTACACCTGAGTAATTTTTACTAACTGGCTGCGCCAGACCTTTTAAGGCAGCCATCCCCACTCTGATCCCAGTAAAAGAACCTGGACCTAAAGTTGAAGCAAATAAATCTATTTCATTTAGCATAAGACCAGATTTATCTATTGCATTCTGCAATATAGGCATCAATACTTTATTATAATTTTTATCAACAGTTATATAATTTTCATAAAGGCATTTAGAGCCATTAAATACAGCAACTGCTATCTCTTTCGAACTGGTGTCAACCACAAGTAAATTCATGAACATCCTTTTAGAATTTCAACATATTTATAGATTTAATTACCGTCAACAATATTTTTTTTCATAACTCTTTACTGACACTTTTTCAAAATCTTCTTTTTATAAATAGTTATACTTCTGCGATTAGAACCCTTATGCAAAATATTAATTACATAAGTAAAATTTCTCCAAGTTTCCTTAACTTTTTCAGGCCACTCTATTAAAGATATTGTATTTAGTTCTGCTATAGAATCTCTGTATCCAATTTTCTCAAGTTCATCTATGCCTTTAAGTCGATAAAAATCAAAATGGTTAATAACCATTCCCTTACTCTTATATGTTTTAATGAGCGAAAATGTTGGGCTAACTATCATTTTACCATTAATTTTAAAGAACTTGCCTATTCCCTTAACAAAATGTGTCTTGCCAGCACCTAAATCGCCTGAAAGTGCTACTATATCACCAGCACTTATCCCACTTGCAAAATGCAAAGCACACGCTTGTGTTTGTTTAACAGATAAAGATTCTACTTTCTCAACCTTTTTGAAATATTTTTTTAAAAATGCTTCCATACTTTTTTCCCTGTTTCCTTTATTTTATTCCCAGCTTTTACTAGTATTATACCCTTTTTTTTAGTAATTGTGCCTATTTCATAAATTGCTTTTCCATTGGTATTCATATATTGTTTGATTCTATTCTTATTCTTATCTGCTACCGTAAACATTAAAACAAAATCTTCACCACCATAAAGAGCATAATCAACTATTTTATCATGATATTGCTCGGCAGTTTTAAGTGTAGATAATGAAACGGGTAAATTATCTACCCTGATTTCTGCCCCAGTTTTGCTTTCTTCGCATATTCTTGCTATATCACTTGCTATCCCATCAGAAACATCCATACAGGCATTAACCATGTTACTTTTAAGTAATAAACGCCCCTCTAAATAATTTGGTCGAGGCGCTATATGTTTATTCACGGGAATTAATTCGTTGGGAAGTAATTTAGAGCGTTTTTTCTTAGATAATATTTGCAATCCAGCAAAAGAATCTCCCAGCGTACCTGTGACATATAGCGTGTCGCCAGGTTTTGCATGCTTTCTCAATAAAGCTTTTCCTTTTTCAACTTTTCCTATTACAGTAACAGTGATGACTATTTGGGCTGAAGAAATTGTATCACCACCAATAATATCTGTTTTATACTTAGCTGCTTCAGCAAGCAATCCTTTAAATATTGTATCAATATACTTTTGTGGTGTTTTTTTTGGAAAAGCAATATTTACAAGTGCATATAAAGGGTTGCCCCCCATAGCGCATATATCAGAAACACTTACAGCAAAGGCGCGTGCTCCGATTTCATTTGCCTTAAAATACTTACTCGAAAAATGCACCCCTTCACAAATAGTATCAGTAGTTATTAGCATATCCATGGATTTCGAATAATGAAGTATCGCGCAATCGTCGCCTATCGACTTTATAATAGAATTATACGAATTGTTAGTCGCTGTTTTGATTCTGTTTATGAATTCAAATTCGCGCATTTGATTTTGTTTTTATTGTGAGAGCGTCGTATCTACCCCTTGCATATTCCGTAACAATTTCTGGGAATTCCCTCACAACCTTCTCATAAACTTTATACGCAAGATCAATTTTTCCAAGTATTTCATATATACGACCTTTATTAGTCAAGGCCTCAGCACTTAAAAAACCTTTTTCATATTTATTAATTATTAGATCATAATATTCAAGTGCACTTGTATAATCTTTTTTAGACTTATAAGCATCAGCAATGCCGAAAAGTGCCTCAGCAGACCAATCTGAAGCTTTATAATCTATTGCGACTTGCTTATAAACTCTTATCGCCTCTTCAGTATTTAATATACTATTATAGGAATCAGCAAGTTCAAGCTGTAGCCAAGCATACATATCGGGATTAGACTTTTTATATTCTATTGAAAGTTCCTTATACAAGACAATAGCTTTTATATATTGTTCAGCGTCTTTTAATGTTTTTGCCAATGATAATTTTGCCTGCTTTAACTCTTCAATATATTTCACATTGTTTTTGAATCTTTCCATAATGATTTCATATTTTGTTTCTGCTTCATCATAATGTTTATAAATGGCTTTCTTTTCTGCCTCTACGAGCATACGCTTTATCAGCTTCGGAGTATTACCCCAAGCAGTATAATAATCTATCATTACACAAGCCGCTACAATAACCAATACAGCCAGTATTATTGAATATATCAAACCCACTCTGCGTGATTTATGCTTTGGTGGCAATAACATTGATCTTTCATCAGTTTGATCAGTCGTAGCTAATTTTTCAACTTTTTTCTTTTTATTCTTTATTGCCACTATAAATCTCCTTTTGTGTTAAGTATGCGCTTTACTGTATTTTTATTTTCTTTTCAGCGTAATAATGTTCGCCCGATTTAGTGATAACTTCGACTTTTGTAATATACTCACCTGATGGGATCATTACGCCAATCGGTATCATGCGTCTTAAGTACCAAACTTTTTTTGACTCGTCATATTTTAGGGGTATTTGAGGAGAGCCCATCATATCCAATGAACCCAAAACGCGAGTCACATCTTCGGAGGTTTTTATATTAACTGTTACTATAGTACCTGCTTTTATGCCTGTTTCAGGAGTTATTTGAAATTCTAAAATATTTTTTGGTAACTGCATTGAAGCACAACTCGACAACAAAAAAACAATAATTAAATATTTTACAAACTTGGTTTTAGATTTCAACTTCTTCTCCAGCTTTTAATTCCTCGCTGAATTTAAGTCTTGATGATATGTTCCCTGATGCTCCTTCAGTATTACTAATCACTTCAAGCCCTATGTAACCAGGGGTAAAAAATAATACAATGATAAGCATAGTAAGTTTAAGATTTGTTACAAGCCCATCATAAGTAAAAAACGAATACTTTGCATTTAGCCAAACAATTGCTACCGCTGCTACCGAATAAAGGAATCCAAAAACTAAAACTACGATTTTCACATTTTTTGCTCTATACGCATTTGTATCAAGATCTAATTGAAGATTATCAACGGTTTCCTTCTGTTCCAGGGTCAAAGGATGTTCGACGAGTGCCTCAATTTGCATTTTTATTTTATAATTATCTATAAATATCATAATAATCCATCCCCACATTATTAAGAAAAGAAGTGTAATCAGAATTAGAAAAATAGGTGTTATCATTTAAGCCTCCTGTTTTTTAAGTGCCTTAATTGCTTTTGGCACATTATTAATTATATCTTCTGCTGTAATTCCTTCACCACTAATTTCTGATAAAAGCATATCTCCTGCCAAACCATGTGTATAATTAGCCACAATTCCAGCCTGCGCAGAGAGCATACTATGCGCCATAAAAGCTGCTATAATTCCTGATAACACATCTCCACTTCCAGGTGTTGCCATACCAGAGTTGCCTGTGGTATTTATATAAATATTTTTTTCCGAATCCGCCAGCATAGATCTGCCATCTTTTAGTAAAACATTGACCTTATAGGTGCTTATAAAAGATCTCAAAACTCCTATTTTATCCTTAATTATATCTTCAATCTTAAGTCCTGTCAGTCTTGACATTTCTCCTATATGTGGAGTTAATATAACATCTTTGTCAATGTTTTTCAAGCATGTTTTATCATTTTCCATGGCATTCAAAGCATCCGCATCAATGACTAATGGTTTTTTTATATCATTTATTAATTTTCTAATAAGTGCTTGCGTTCCCTTATCCCTGCCCATTCCAGGACCTATTACAACAACTTTTGACTGCCCTACAAGTTCCATTATATGAGCGTATGCATCCTCGCTTATAAAACCATCTTTAGTTTCTTTCACAGCTGCTACAATAACTTCGTCAGTTCTTGATTTAATACTTGCAGTAAGCGACTGCGACACTGCCACTGTTACTATACCAGCACCTGACTTCAATGCAGCCTTGGCAGCAAGGACTACGGCGCCTGTCATGCCAGGAGACCCTCCAATAATTAGTAAAGGGCCGAAGTTTCCTTTATTAGCATTTGGCTGTCTATAAGGCATCATAGGAACAACTAATTCTTTTGTCATTAAAACATTCTGTCGTGGGATAGCTAATAATTGCGAAGGTATATTAATATCAGCGACCACAAGTTTTCCTACATACTCAAGACCTGGATATATAGCAATTCCTATCTTTGGGAGACCAAAAGTTATTGTTAAGTTGGCGTAAACGCCTATGCCCTTTATGTCACCAGTATCAGCATCAACACCTGAAGGAATATCAACTGAGACTGTGTATTTTCCCATCATATTTATATAAACAACTAACTGAGCCATAAAGCCGGCTATATCTTGCTTTAATCCTGTACCGATAAGTGCATCAATAACGATCTCACAACCTAAAATACTACTTTCATGTTTTCTTATGTCCTCAGCAGATTTCAAATGTATTATCTCAACGCCATATTTCAAAGCAGCATTATAATTAATTTTTGATTCATCTTTTAATGAAGCCAAATCCCCAGTAAAAAAAACCTTTACATAAGCACCTTCTGTTTTCAAATGTCTGGCAACTACGAAACCATCACCACCATTATTTCCTCCTCCACAAAATACATTTACACGACGAAAAAGAAGTCTGCCAAGTTCATTACTTAATGCGTCAACAACATTAATCCCAGCATTCTCCATGAGTATTATGGCAGGAAGAGAATACTTCTCTACAGTAAGTCTATCTATTTCTTTCATTTCAGATGAGTTTACTAAATACATATATACCCTCCAAATTGAATTAAGTTAATATACATACCGCAACTGCGGCATTATGTGTATGAGAAATACTGATGCTTAAGTTTTTAGCTTTCTTCTTTTTTAATATCGTTTTAATAGCAAGGTTTAAAACGATTTCAGGTTTTCCATGATTATTATTCACAACCTCAATTTCATTTAGGCTAATTGACTTGTCTGTAGAGACAGCTTTTATGAATGCCTCTTTAACAGCAAACCTGCCAGCAAAATTAAGTATAGAATTTTTCTTACCTGAGCAATACTGTATTTCCCTATCGCTATAAACGCGCTTTAAAAACCTTTTATTTTTTTTAATCGCGGTCTTTAGCCTTTTTATATCGCAAATATCTACGCCTATTCCTTTTATCATAATTGTAATAATATCATAGTATGTGAGGTTTCGCAAGAAAAGAGATTTAAACTAAACACAGCTATAGTTGTTTTATAATATATTTTGCTATATCTCCAAACCTTGCTGTCCAAATATCATTATTATCTTTTAAATACTCAAGTAATTCTTTATGTGCCTGAGCTGTTACCGATATATAATCTCCACCTACACCATGAAACAAAATCACAGCCCATGTATTAGTTCTAATTGCCTCTTTTGCAATATTTATAAGACCCTCCCCGTCCTCTTCAACACCAAAACATGGAATTTCATTAAGCTGTAGCTTATCAGGAAAAGCATAACCTCTTTTTGTGCCTCTTGCCGCAGTAAACTTATTCGCAATAATCGGCTTATAACTTATATCAAGATTTGCCCCAACCGCCGTCTGACCGCATGGATAAGCAAAAACAAGTTCCTTATTGTTGTAACCGAAACTTTTTATTAGCTGTATATTTGCATCTATCTCTTCATTAATTCTATCCAATGTATATTCTTGGAGAGTATAACCCCGTTTTGTAAATTCAAAAGAATTACTACAAGGATGATTAAGTGTATGACAACCTATTTCATGGCCTGCCTTTACCAAGTCGGTCCAGAACTTAGTATTTTGGGGATTTGCCAGTCCCCAAGTTGAAGGGAAAAAAGTTCCTTTTATCCCATACTTAGCAAGTTGAGGTACAGCCTGACTTAACTGCGACTCAAGACCATCATCGTATGTCAATGAAACAGCAGCTTTTGCTCCAAAAGGCCAATATATTGAGTAATTTTGAGACAATATAATTCTCCATTTTGTTCAATTATCAAACTTTACAACCAAATTATCTTCGTTTACATGATTTTACCTTTAACTGTAATTAAACTCAAGTCTTATGTGATATAATTAATTGAACAAATAAGCATTTCAAATCGTCTAATTGTTGTAATTAGAAAAAGGAGCGCTATGGACCACAGGTTTGAGAAAGTATACAAGGAAAACTCCAAATATGTATATAATGTGGCGCTCGGAATGCTTAGGAGTCGTGACGAAGCAGAGGATATTATGCAAAATGTGTTCATAAAATTATTTGAGGGTTACAATTATTTTAGAGGAGATGCTGATATAAAGACTTATCTTTACAGAATGACAGTCAATAAAACCATTGACTATATAAGATCACAGAACCTACATAGCAACAAATTAGAGCTGATAGAACAACCCGAACAAAAAAAGACCGATTCAAGCATTTCCCTGCTTGATAGCCTACTTGAAAAATTGAGTCCAGAGCTTAAAGCCCCGATTCTTCTTGCAGAAATAGGCGGGTTTTCATATAAAGAAATATCAAAGATAATGAATATAAACTTAGGGACAGTTAAATCCCGTATAAACCGTGGCATAGCCAAACTTAAAGAGTATGCCGCGAAGGAGGCTTTATTATGAAATGTGCTAAAGTAAGTTCCCTATTGTACGACTTTAAAAGAACCGAATTAGACGCTGTTACCACTAAGACAATAGAAAATCACTTAAAAACTTGTAAAGCTTGTGAATCAGAACTAAAAAAACTTGTCAAATTGAGTACTTTATTTAAAGTCACATTGAGAGAGCCTTCTCTTTCTGTTTTAACCAACATTAAAAGAATTGTGAATCAAAAAAGACAAACTTTGTTTACCTTGATATTTAAACCAGCATTTGCCATGGCTACAGCAGTGCTACTGCTTGTTGGAGTTTTCCTTTATCCTAATTTGGAAAAGAAAACAAAATTATCTAATATTCTTATTGATGACTATAATATTGCAGAAACTGCACTGTATGAGACTTCAGACATAGAAGAGGTTTCATACATATATGACAACGAATATAACACAGAAGTATTTTAAATAATTTTTGTGACTTTAGTCTTTTATTATTTAATAAAGCAAACAAAATAACTTAAGGAGGTATGGTAATGAGAAAAAGCATAATTTTTGTACTTGCCTTAATATTTACTGCAATACCTTTCATTTTCGCAGCAGAAGGACCAGGCCCAGATGGGGATGATGGAATAGGTCCAGGAATGATTATTGGAGGGGTTCTGAAGATAGTAGACGAGCTTAAGCTCTCTCCTGCTCAAGAAGAACAGCTTCAATCCTTGAAAGACTCTTCAAAGCGCGAAATATTTTCCATGAGAAACGAACTAAAAACAACAGTTTGGGACATTCAAGATGAGTTTAAAAATAATCCCACGAACAGAGACAAAATAAATGCTCTCACTGACAAAATGGCAAATATAGAAAGAAAATTAATTAAGACAAGAACTGAACACATGTTCAAGGTTAAAGAGATTCTGACCGACGAACAATTCAATAAAATGGTTTCATTATTGGAAAAGCACAAAGATAAAATACAAAGAAAGATATTAGACAAAAACAAAAAATAAACAAATCAATTTATAAATTTAAAAAGCGCGATTTATTCGCGCTTTTTTTATATTATAAAGTCCTTTTGTTTTAGCTTAATTATGGCATCTGCATCATTTAAATCAAAATATAACGGTGTAATAGTGATATATCCTGCTTCTACCCCATCTGCATCAGTTAATTGTTTTTTTCTTTTGATTTTTTTACCTAAAATATGCCAATAATATGAATCTTGACCTTTTTTTCCTATTTTTTTCACATATTTCTCTGCATATTCATTTAAACCTTTTGGTAGGATCTTAACTCCTTTGATATCTCCTTCTTTTCTGTCTGGAAAGTTTATGTTAAGCATAGTGTGTTTTTTTATTTTAATTTTGCCTTTTAATACTTTTAAAGCTATTTGCCTGATATATTTAACAGCAAAAACGAAATCCTTTGGCTCATAAGAATCTATAGAAAAAGCAATTGCAGGAATTCCTAATATAGCCGCTTCAGCTGCTGCTCCAACAGTCCCTGAATAGAGTA
This sequence comes from bacterium, assembly GCA_037138355.1. Lineage (GTDB taxonomy): Bacteria > Oederibacteriota > PGYV01 > PGYV01 > Palsa-1178 > PALSA-1178. The sequence goes on along the minus strand of JBAXIL010000001.1, from coordinate 43,717 downwards.
TAAACTGTGCTATATTTGGTCCATGATTGATGCCAGAAATTAGCAAATCTGGTTTTCTTCTTGCTAAGCTTAACAATGCAAGTTTAGCACAATCTGCTGGCGTTCCCGAGACCGCATGAGCTCGAGATCCATTATAATGAATATTTCTTACTTTTATTGGATTAATGCAAGAGATAGAATGAGAGGCTCCACTTCTTTGTATATCTGGTGCCGAGATTATCACATCTGCAATAGGTTTCAATGCTTCATGTACAGCTTTTAATCCGTCTGATTGTATCCCATCATCATTAGAAATTACAACATAATATTTTTTTTTCAAGGTAAAGCTCTCCGATCGTTAACAAACAGTCTATATTTTAAATATGTTTTTACCTGCATAATATCTGAGGCCTTCCAATAATCCTGCAGCTGCGTGAGCAGTTGCCTCATAATAATCATTTCCTTTCAATAGTTCTTTCATAGCAAGGTGGGCATTCCCCACTATGATTCCATGCTTGAATTTTCTAAAAAGGTCCACATCATTTTCTGAATCACCAGCCACAATAACATCACTATGAGACATCTTAAGCTTCTTAACTAAATACACTGCTGCTTCCCCTTTATCACAGTTCTCAGGAAGTATATCAAGATAAATTCCATGACTTGATATCACTTTGGCTTTAATGCCTATACTTTTAATTAACTCTATCACTTTAATTTCAAGCGTTTTTAAATGTTTATTATTCAAATAATATGACGCTTTATAATCATTTTTGGCAGTCTGGCTTATCAGCTCTGGTAGCTTATCTAACAAATTCCTTACTAAATCAACATTCCATGCATTAGATCCTATTATTTCATGCCACTTTTTATCCATTTCATATGTATCTTTATTTTTTAAGTATATATCAGCTCCCGTAGAAGTTATAACTGCATTTGGGAGAATAAGTCCTTCTTCCTTCAAAGCATTTAGATATTCACCGTAACTACGACCCGTAGCATAAACAAGAAATACCTTATCTCTAATACCTTCAATGTATTGATTGAAGTCAGCCAAACCAACCCTATCCCCAAGCAGTGTCCCATCTATGTCACTTATAATAATATTCATATTTTAATAAATCGTGCAGCCATAATAAACAAAAATATAATCATCAAAAATAAAGGCAGCCAATCGCCGTGCTTCGTATAGAAACTTCTATACTGATTATCGCTCAATTTCAATTCACAAACTAATGCTTTTTTTTCAAATAACTTTGTACTTGCAAGAACCTCTCCCTTATCATTAACTATACCTGATATTCCAGAGGCCACAGATCTAACTACATAAACTCTATTTTCAACAGCTCTTAAAATAACATTTGTGAAAACCTGTGCGGAAGCTGGAGAAACACCATACCAAGTTTCATAGGACAAATGAGCTAATATTTTTGCCCCTTTGTTTGCATGCTCTCTACTTATTTCTGGAAAAAAGCTATCAAAACATATTATTGGACCTATCTTTATTCCTTTATAATCTAAAGGAACAATTGTTGACCCACTTGAAAAACCGACATAACCATAACGCTGTACTACCTTTTTGACAAATGGTATAACTTCCTGTAAAGGAATATACTCCCCGAAAGGTACCAAGTGATGTTTAGAATAATCTCCAATGATTTTACCATTAGAATTTAACATATAAGCCGCATTGTAATATTCCGTTATATTATTTTTAATCAATATTTTATCTGAACCCACTATCGAAAAAGCTCCCTTAACCCATGATGCTATTTCAGGATTTTTATTACCTTCCATATTGAGAACGCCAGGATAACCTGTTTCCGGCCAAACAACAATATTAGGCTTAAGTATTGAAATACTCTTGTATAAGACCTTCATTGTATTCATAGTATATTTTTGATATTTAGTCGTCCACCTAACATTTTGGTCTATATTTGGTTGTATAATGGCCGTTTTAACTGTTATAGTTCCGGTATTTTGATAATAGTTAGATATCACAGCGAAACCAGACAACATAATAAAAATCATTATCCAAACAATATTCTCTAATTTATTATACCTATAGATAGAGCCAGCTATAATAGAAACAATTATACAATTTATTGAAAAGACAATAAAGTTCAGACCAGAAACACCGGTTATACTCAAAATTTGTAGAACTGGTATAAGCTGATGCTGACTTTGTGCTGGAGTTAGTCCAGGCCAACCAGTAAATAACCATCCTCTTATATACTCAGCAATAGTCAATATAACAGGTACAGAAAATATATAATCAATATTTAGTTTATTATTTAAATATTTTATAACAACAAAAGAAAGTGCATATATCATTGCAAGATAAACACAAAACAAAAACCAAGCTAAATATGCTCCATACCCCATGGGACCTACGAAGCATATCCAATATAATGCACTAAGATAAAATATACTCGTAGACAAAAGACTATAAATAAATACGCTTGAAATTTTATCTGAACTAATTACAATGTACAAAAGTGGGACAAATGCAAACCACATAAAAAAAGAAGTATGAACATTTAGAGTTTTCTCAATAATGTTAGGAAAACTGAAAGCCAACAATATGCCTGTTAAAACTGATAAAAAAATATATAGAGAATGTTTTTTCATATTTTTAATGATAATACAGCATAAACCTTTTGTCAATAAAGCATATAATATATATAAAAAAAGGTCGGGCTATTAACCCGACCTTTTTGAAAATTATTAAATTAGCTAATAGATGTTGATGAAGTTCCAGTTTTATTGATTAGCATATTTAACATTTCATCAATTACCGACATAAACTTAACTGAGGCATCATAGGCACGCTGATATAATTTAGCTTTTGCCAGTTCTGCATTTACATCAACCTTGGTAATAGTATCCTGCATTGCTTGAAGTTGATCCAAAGTGCTTTTATCAGAAGCCACCATAGTAGCCGCGCTACTTGCGTCACTAAATATAGCATTAGAAATGGAATTATAATATTGATTAAAGCTAACAGTTCCAATGATTTTCATCGTCTGTGTAAGATTTCCTGACTTATCATACATTGTAAAAGGGGTAATTTCATTTGCGACTCCAGCGTTGCCAACCCTTGTACCGAAATGGAACTTCTCATCAGCAAAATAGTTATATTGACTTATTCCAGGCGGGACTGAGGAGTTTCCATCAAGTGCATAAATTGACCAATTGGTAAACAAGATTGAATTCTTATTGAGCCAATCAATTGAATAGGTCTGACCTCCCAAACTTATGTTAATTGTACCACTTGTTGTAGCAGGAATATCAAAAGTATATTTTTGGGATATCCAACTTGCGTTTAGGTCTAATGTTTGACTTGCCATATCAGCATTATAGACAATTGAAGCAGTACTAATTTGTTCCTCAATCAATTTCATGTTACGAAGAAAATTGCCGCCCAAACCAACCTCTTGTATTACTAATGGTTTAGAAGAAACCATAAAAAATGTTTTAGTCACATCATTATAAACCGCTGAAAAATCGGTTGCATGCGTGTTTATTGCATTTATGAGGTCAGCCATAGTCATAGTTGAAGTTACTGCTATATGTGTGTCATTAATAATCAATTCCCCTGAAGTTCCTGCTGGAAGTGGTAAAGCTGATAATGCTGAAGCAGAGGTTAAGCTTAGTGTCTCTGACACTACCCGAGTAGAAACCAATTTATTACTTAATTGTCCAAGTATTTTTGCTATATCACCCACTTTAAACATAGTATAAGATATATCACTTCCACTTTGAATTGTCTGATTTACAGCTATATTTGATGCCATAGTGCCACTAAAGAAGTCAACATTGTCAGTAGTGCCAGATTTTTTGGTAGCATTGTATATGTTATTTACCATAGTAATTAGGGTATTGGCTACCGAATCAAGCTGAGAACTGTAATCATGAACAATATTATCTCGCGAATATAATATACCCGCAATCTTTCCACCAGTAAAAATAGAATTATCGAGCTGAACAGCATTTGAACCGTTACTGTTTGTTATACCGACAGATTCAAACCTTGAATCTCTTACACCAAAAGTCAAAGGCGAAGTCTTTGTAATAACTCCTGAAGTCATAGTAGTTAATAGATTATAGCTATCTGCTCCACTTACAAGAGTTCTTCCGCCTAACATTATTGTAACAGAACCATCCGTTTTATTTGCCGTATCAAAATTAATTAGTTCAGCCAGTTTTGCCATAGCAGCATCACGCTTATCAAGCAAATCATTAGGCTGCTGTCCTTGTCCCATAAGATAAACGATAGATTTATTTAGTTGATAAATATTTTGAAGCTGAGCATTAACACTTTGCACAGTTGATTCTAATTCCGTATTTAAATCAAGCTGTATATTTGTTAAATCATTTGATTGAGTATTAAGCTGAGCTGCTAAACTTGCAGCAAGCTGATAAACCGTATTAAGAGCATCACTCAAGGTATTAGCTGAACCTGCGGCTGCAAGCGCTGCCTGAGTTGAAACATTTGTCCAGGCAGTAAAAAATTGATCTATTTTTGTTCCAATTCCATTTGCAGGAACTCCAGATAATTCAGGAATAAAAGCCATTATATTTTGATAAGTTCTATCTGTAATTTCAGCTTTTCCATAATTCATCCACTCAGTTCTTATCTGCCTATCAAGATAAATATCTCTTATTCTTTGAACACTGCTCAGAAGCGTGCCTGTTCCTATCTGTCCAGCCTGTCCTGCAATCGTTAAGGCCGATGTGGCTGACATATTAGCTACCTGTTTCGAATAATCAGCATTGTTTGCATTAGCCACATTAGTATTTGCCGTATTTAGTGCCGCAGTATTTGCAAGTAGCGACCTCAGTGCTGTTTCTAAACCCATTGAAATATTTAACATAGTATGCTCCCTTCAGTTTTTATATCTGTTGGTCTATTTTACTTTTTTTATCTGCTGCGTTCTTAACTATCCCATCCTGATTGTATATTGGTTGTACAGGGTTTTCAATTTTTGCTTTTAGCTCTGCAGTGAACTTCATAAAATCAAGATAATTTTTCATTAATCTGGAGTTATTTACATTTAAAGTAATAATATCCTTAATCAAGATTATTAGTTTAGTGGTTTCCTTATCAATCTCTACTGAGTCTTCACTTCCTGCCTTAGAAAGCAAATCCTGAAGTTTCAATTCTGGAGTATATTTCAAACCAAAACTCTCAGCCATTTTAACAAATACAACGAGCTTCTCATCTTCTTGCTTTTTTATTGCATTAATGAGTATTTCTTTTTGCTTTACTATATCCTCAAGTCCACGAGCTTCTTTCGTCGTCAAAGTTTTCTGTTCAGCAATTGAAAGTATTTTGAGTTTATTATATAGCTCAATCTGATTTTTAACTATCACAATGAAGCTTGTTTTAAGTTGTTTATCCATATATTCCTTTTACTTTATGTCTTCAAAAAGCATTTTTTGAGCAAGCAATCCTGCAGGAATCTGTTTGTCCTGTACAACTCTTTCCTGCGTAGCGTTTGCAATAAGGTTTGTTCTCACTGCTGGTAGTTCATTTAAAGCAACAATTGCCTTACTGATGATTGCTGCCTGCTTTGAAATCTCAACCTTATCTGCTGGAGTATTTGCTGTGTTTAAAACTGGAGCTTGCTCTTTACTTTTACTTGTAGCTAAATCTGTAAGATTTTGTGGCAAGATAGGATTGATGTTTCCTGAATTGTTTATTGGTATCATTGATTTCGCCTCCTTTTGAAACTATTTACCTTCTTTATATATATATCGGACATAATACGAATAACTTTAGCTTTATTTTAATTTATTTTAGTAACTACAAACTATATATCTATTAATTAAAAAAGCCGGCTTAAAGCCGGCTTTTGCCCTTATAAATATAGCTATATTGTTATGTCTGTCTTATTAATTGGTATTGGCATAACTGGAGCTACATGCGGACGCTTTGCTGCTGCTCCCTGACTGGCAAGCTGAGAATAAATAACTGCCGCCAAACCTATGCCACCAGCCTTTGAAAGCTCTTTTGATAGTTCATCATCTTGCATACCAATAAATATATCTTTTGCTGGGCTATTACCCATAAGTGCATCTTCAGGTACTGTTTTACGCATTTGTTTTAACATGTATCCGAGAAAGATTGATTCAAACTCGCGAGATACATTTTTTATTTGAGCGAGATATTTAGCATCTTTAACTCCATCAGTTTTATTTGCCTGTATAGTTGCTTCTTGCAACCTATTTGTAAGGCCCATCATATCCGTCCTTGCGATAATCTCTGAGCTTCCTAAAAAATCTGGCATTTGTTCTCCTTGGTCTCAATCATTTTGAAATATTTTCTCTTAGAATATTAACTTGAATCTGTTAAAGCTATTACATTATAGAAATTTCAGCGTGTAGTGCATTCGCCGCTTTTATCGCCTGAATTATATTAATAATATCCTGTGGTGTGGCTCCGAGAACATTTAAAGCATTTACTAAGTCCTGTACATTAGCTCCCTGCGGCAGTGTCACTAACTGATTTCCTGCACCTTCCATTTTAATATTTGAATCTTCATACACCATAGCAGAAGCACCTGGTACGAAAGGATTTGGTTGGGAAATCTGTTTTGTTACAGCAATATTCACATTATAATTTCCATGAGATACTGCACAAGTGTCTATGGTAACATCCGCACCCATAACTACAGTTCCAGTTCTCTCATTAATTACAACTTTATTTGCTACTTCTTCTGTTTCCACATAAAGCCCTTCGACTGCAGCTGCAAATTCAACAAAATTATTTTGAAAATCATATGGAACACTAATTTTAACCGTACTCGCATCAACCGCACTTGCAATACTTCCCCAAAACTGAGAATTAATTGCATAAGTTATTCTATCTGAAGAAGTAAAATCAGGAATATTTAAAATTAGGAACATATTATTTTTATCATCGACAAAAGTAACTGGTACTTCTTTTTCTACCAAGCCACCATTTGGGACACGACCTGTTGTCATTTTATTTGACATTGCAGCAATAGAACCCATAGTTGCTCCGCCTTCTCCCGTAGAGATAGGTCCTTGTGCAGCCACATATATATTATCATCAAGACCCTTCATAGTGGCTACAAGCAATACTCCACCATCCAAACTTTTGGCATCACCCATTGAGGAAACTACTACATCTATCTTGTCTCCTTTTTTTGCGAATGCTGGCAAGTTTGCTGTGACCATGACCGCTGCTACATTTCTTACTTTGATTTGTGTTGCAGCATCGGCTATTCCAAATCTCTTTAACATATTAACGATTGCCTGAGTTGTAAAAACAGTAGTATTTCTATCGCCAGTTCCTTTTAAACCTACAACAAGTCCAAAACCTGTCAATTGATTATCGCGAACGCCTTTAAATCTGGCAACATTTCTAACTCTTAATTCCACGGCAAGCAATGTTGTAGCAGCAATTGCCATAATTATTAAGACAGTAATTAAAATTCTAAAATATTTTCTCATTAATTTCACCTCTTTAGAATATGCCGAGCCAATCAAGTATCCTGGTTAAAATTCCCGGTGAAGTTTTCTCACCAATTGGACCATTTCCTTCGTATTCAATTGTAGCATCAGCAACATTAGTAGACATTATAGTATTATCAGAACTTATATCTTCTGCTCTTATTACACCCTTAATCATAAGATTCTGTTTATCATCATTTACAAGTATTATTTTAGTACCTTTAATAACAAGATTTCCATTTGTGAGTACCTTCTCAACTCTTGCAGAAAGTTTTGCCAGCAAAGAGCCTGATCTTATTGACTTTCCACCACCATCTTGATATTCCGCGCCGCCTGCTCCCCATGAAGAAACAGGTAGACTGGTGCTTAAGCCTCCGCCCCACGATGTGGCAGTTCCCATTCCAGCCTGAAGCTTCTGCTGTTTAGAAGTAGAAAGTGAAGCACTTTGAGAACCTTGAGTAGATTCAACAATTATTATAGTTACTATATCTCCAACTTTATATGCTTTGTGATCGGTATAAACAGACTCAATATCAGCCTCATTTTTCATTATTTCATCCGCAAAAAGAACTCCCGAATAAAAAGCAATAAGGAAAATCGCGGCAAAAGCCGTCAGAAATCCTTTCTTATTCATCAGATTATCTCCTTAATATATATTTTTATTTTACTATTATTACTCGACCAGTTGCGTCCGCTTTACCCTCTACTGTTTTACCAGTAACTAACTTCACCTTCACTAAATCACCTTCTCTTCCATCAGAAAGTGCCGAACCTTCAGACTTCACTTGTATTGTACCAATCTTTACAACCACATCAACCAATGAACCTCTTCTAAACAAAGGTAAACTCTCAAACATATCAGAAGTAACTATGGTACCTTTCATTATGTTTCTAAGTGGTACCTTATTATTAAAAAATGCTATGTCCGTTATGATAGCTTCAGGTAGAAAAGTTATATCTTTCGTTTCCATAATTATATTGTCCATCAACAAACCAGAGTGTCTGCTAATATTATTTTGGGCCACAGCACAAGGAGCATTAACTTTAATAAGCATGGCTACTGGTTCTATCTTATAGAACTTTCCATCCACATCTATTTCTACAGGTACTATAAGATTACCCTTGTAATTAAACTTTCCATCTTCTTTAACTTTTAAAAGAACAATTCCATCTATTACTGCTACAGAACCTTTAACATGCTTAACTGCAACTTCAGCCGCCTCAAACTGCCAAGGCATATTTTTTAATACATATTCTTTTGCTTTATTTTCAACTTCATCTCTGCTTACCGATCCCTTAGATGTGTAAACATTTACATAATTCAAACCTGATACCGCTATATAAGGAAATGCCTTTGCAACTATATTTTGCACTGTTTCCTTTTCAACGACCACTTTAAAACCTGGAACTGCTGCTCTTTTAACATAAAGAGTCTGCAACTTTTCCAAATCTTTAGGTGCTATGCTTGAAAAGTCAACTATATCTCCAAGATATATTTTATCACTTGCAATATATATGTCGTTGCTTTTAAGAACAACTTCTGGTCCTTCCGCAACAAGTCCAACTGCCAGAAAGACAAAAAACAAAACAGCAAATATTTTAAATTTCATTTATGATTATCTATTAACTGCTCTTTAAGTTATTAGCGGTGCTTAACATCTGATCTGAAGTAGTAATTGCTTTTGCATTTATCTCATAAGCACGCTGTGAAGTAATCAAGTTTACCATTTCTTCAACAACTTTTACATTTGAAGCCTCAAGCTGACCCTGTGTAAGTGCACCAAAACCACTAATTCCTGGAACTCCTTCAACAGGTCCACCTGATGCTTCTGTTTCTTTATAAAGATTTCCTCCAAGACTTTCCAATCCAGCAGGATTAATAAAGTTTGCAAGTTTTATTTGTCCAATTGTCTGTCCCTCTGTCTGTCCAGAAACTGTTACTACTATATCGCCATTTTCTCTAATTACAACAGCACTTGTATCAGTAGGCAATGCAACTTCCGGCATCATTGAATATCCATTTGAAGTAACTAAATTTCCAGAGCCATCAACTTTAAAAGAACCATCTCTGGTATAAGCCACTTCTCCATTTGGATTCTGAATCATAAAAAATCCAGCACCTTGAATAGAAAGGTCAAGCGGATTATCCGTCTGCACAAGATTACCTTGTATAAATGATTTCTGTGTAGATGATATCTTTGTACCATGTCCTATTTCAATTGGCGTAGGATACTGCGTACCCATATTATTAGTCATACCTGCAGGTCTAATAGTCTGATAAAGAAGATCCTGAAACTCTGCACGACTCTTTTTAAAAGCAGTAGTATTCACGTTTGCAAGGTTATTTGAAATAGTATCTATATTATACTGCTGTGCCGCCATACCTGTTGCTGCCGTCCAGAGTGATCTTAACATTTTATTGCCTCCTAAAAAATTTTATATTGAAATAGTTCCTAAATCATTTACTGCTTTACCGAGTGTCTGATCTTGTGACTGAATTGCTTTTGCAGAAGCCTCGTATGCTCTGTATGCAGTAATCATTTCTACCATTTCCTTTACTACATTTACATTGGAAGTTTCTAAATAACCCTGCTTAACTTGAACTTGGTCCACATAATGATCTTCAGTTAAAGGTACCCCATCAAGTTTATAAAAAAGGCTATCGCCTTCCTTCCTCAAATTATCATCTTTCGAAAACATGGCAATACGCAAAGTATCAATCTCTGATTTATCTTCAAATACCCTGCCACCCTCATCAATATGTATATTGTTATTATTTAATGAAATTTTTCCTGCTTGCCCCATAACTGGATTCCCTTGTTGTGTTACTAATACGCCATTTGAATCGAGCGTGAAATTACCATTTCTTGTGTAACGCTCTCCATTAGGTGTCATGACAACAAACATACCATTTCCTTTAATAGACAAATCAAGATTATTGGTGGTCTCAACATAAGAACCTTCTTCTGTTGTTTGCGGTCTTACTCCATCCACACGCAATTCCACTCCTCTACCCATATAACCTATAGGCGGCATAGCATCTGCCATACCTCCTGGAACTGGAGTTTTATCATCATTAATTCTATTCAGAAAAACAGTTGGAAACGGAACATATAAAGCGGTATCTTTTTTGTAACCTGTGGTATTCACATTGGCCAGGTTGTTTGCTATAACATCCTGTTGCTGTGTCTGGGCGATCAAGCCCGATGCTGCTGTGTATAAACCGCTTATCATTTATTTGCTCCTTTTGTTCTTATGAATATTTCTCATTTCTCCAAAAACTATTTTCCAGGTTTTGCTATATAGCTAAACTCTTTAGTAAATTTCGATTCTACTGGAGGTGTATCATTTGTAACAGATGTCATTACAAAATAATACTTCTTTCCAACTTCCAGGCCACTCACTAAATAATGAACATCTTTTACTGGAACTGCATTTAATTTATTATAACCAGTTCCCGGTGTTTCTGTTATATAGATATTGTATCCAGCCATTCTATCATTTGGCATATTACCCCAAGCAATATCTACAACTCCATTATTTTGTACTTTAGCGACTTTAGAAATTGGGAATATTTCAGGAACCCCAGGAACAACAGGTGCTGGGACAGCTGAAGTTTCGTTTGAATAAGCACTCTCAACCGAAGGATAAGTATTGTTAATAGAAGCAACTACAAAATAATATCTGGTACCGTTCTGAAGTCCATCTATGGTTACATAATTTTCTTTTATTCTTTTAGCTATTGGTATGTATCTTGCTCCTGGTGATTTGCTCATGTATACTGCATAACCAGTTATATTTGGATCTGTATTTATTTCCCATGTCAAGTTTGCTGAAGCATTTGCTGCATATGCTTCCAATGTTTTTGGAGGAGCTACTACAGTAATCGCTCTTATCTGTTCTTTTGGCTGGCCAAATCTTAAAGCAACAGACAATCTGTGTGAATCTCCAAGATGCTCAGCGTGACCTATATAGGCATAATCAACTTGCCATGCATCTTCACGGTAAGATACGCCGCCTGTAAACCTTCCTGGCATTGTTGCAAAAGTTGTATAACCACCACGAAGTCCTAAATGTCTTTTAAAAAACCAACTTTCCAAACCAACATGAAGTCTATCTTCCTGTGGCACTAAAGCTGTGATTGTGACACCAGAAGCAGAATCATATATTGGAGTTGAGAGTGGAATACCACTTATATTTAAATCCTTAAAAAAGTCATAATCAGCTGTAATAACAAGATTGTCATCAAGATAATATGCCGATGCAATTTTAAACACTGTAGGAATTTGTTCTTGGCTTGTTCCATTTGACCAATCAATATTAGTATCTATATCCTGTATGAATAATCCAAAGTTAAGTTTCTTACCCAATTGTGGAAGTGGTATTTGATATAGAACTCCAAGGTCAAGTCCTAAACCATGTGCAATTCCCTGAAGATTAACGCCATCAGTTGTCGTGAATTGAGCTGTGGAAATATAATTAAGATATTTTATATTAATACCCACAGAAAAAGTTCTTTCAAGATTGAGGTTTGAAGCAAAGCTCCCAACTACAGTGAACTCTTTTGTATTACTCGTATCACTATGAATAAGAGACATTACAGATAACTGCCAAGCTGTATCCTCAAAGAAAGGCGAACCAAATGATAAGAAAGAATACCACTCTTTTCCGTTTAATAAAGGTCCTAAAAATATATATAATTCGGGCCTGTTCATTTGTGTCAATCCCGCCGCATTCCAGTATACAGCACTTCCGTCATCAGCGACAGCACCAAAGGCATTTCCCATGCCAGTAGCTCTACCACCTATACCTAAAACTCCACCCTTATCAAAAGCTCCACCAAAAGCAAATGTTGCAATTAACACAAAAAGCAAAGACAATACAAATGACTTTTTCTTCATGGCTCGCTCCTAAAAATTGGGATATATGATCTCACCGTTCAGATTAATACTTGCGCCCCTTAACATTTGGTCTACTGAGATTGTACCTCTCTGGTAGTTTTCCGCCTGCGCAATCGGAACTGATAAGTTCATATTATTATTACCGCCATAAATGGCGTTGATTCCTATCCTATCTACGGAATATCCTAAACTTTCTGCAATTGATTTTACCATAAGACTCATTTCTTTAATTACATACTTAGGTAAAGTATTAGTAGTTACATAATCCATATTAAATTGTCTATCGCCATCTGCGCCTGTGGATATATATGCCGACCTAATCGCGCCAGAATCTATATTTGGAAATCCTACAATATCTATTGGGGATGCCGTTCCAGTTAATCCATTTCCTAATACTCCTGGTGTTCCCGCAATTACCGGAAGCGTATTATAACCCGCTGCTGGTAATGGGGGTTCTTGAGGAGTAGGTTTTGCCTTTGCTTTTTTAAGATCATCTACTCCTTTTTTCGCTGAATTCAATTCTCCAATATCTTCTGCAACATCTCTGTCTTTTGATTGATTTAATAATTGTCTTAATTTATTTAACGCTTCAGGACTTACTCCTTCTATAACAGGAGTGTAAATTTTAACTGTCTGCACAGGTGTTGATGAAGTACTGCCAAGCTTATCAGTAGCTTCAAATATAAAAGTATATTCACCATCTGGTAAAAGTAGATATTTATTATCTGAACCATTCCACACTATCTGTGATGGTGGATTTCCTATATCAACATAAGTTTTTACTAAATTATTATTTTTATCAAGAATACTCAAAGCCCATCTATCTATACCTGCCTTTGATGTCGCATTAACTTTAAAAATTGCGGTTTCGCCATTTCTTGGGGAGAATGATATTGGCTCTACTGCTGCAAAAACATCTGGCATAGGCATTTTTCTTGCAACTTTTCCCCACATCCAGTATAGAGTCAACCAGTGACTATCACCTTCATTTTCTGCTTTAGCATCAAAAGGTATTCCCCGTACATAAGCGTAATCTATGCCAAGCAAATATCTTGCGGAAACTCCAAAAGACATTCTCCATGGCTGCTGGTTCATAGGAAACACAAGTCCGCTGCGTACAGCAAAATGACCATCAATAAACCACTGTTCAAAACCAAATTTCAATCTGTTTGCTTCATTAACAAAAACGCCAGCATCATTAACAGCGTCCCAGTCAACAGACAAACTTGTTATTTCATTCTCTATTAATTCTGTTGTTCTCATAGAAAGAGCCACTGTGGATGTGAAATACAAAGGTTTTTCTACACCTGTATTAAAATATTTTGCCCTACCAGAAATATCGCGAAGCATGATACCTATGTTAAAATCTTTAAGGAATTCAATCAAACGGATTTTATAAAGAAAACCTAAATCAATTGACCAAGCCCAAGCATCATATGCTGAACCAAGAACCTTTGCTGCCGCTGCATCAGTATATTGATATTTTACATTTATTCCAAAATCAAAACTTTTGTCACTTGTAAGAGATGTGGCATAAGTTAAAGCTACCTGATTTTCTTGAAAAGGAAGATTGATATATGCTCTGTACATCTTAGCAAGTAAATCTTGTTGTGATGCTTGTAAAGAACCAAACCAATTTTCGTATAGTCCACTTGGAATAAATAAAGGTTGTGTCGAATATAAATTACCTGGAACAGGTCCAACACCTGGTGCTGGAATTACTATTTTGTCTGGATATCTTCCAATAGGATGATAAAGTTTTAAATAAGACAAAGCAAAATATTGTCCACCTAAAGCCATATCAAATGTTGCGAAATTTGTGTATGGAGCAGAGCTATAATCACTTCCACCCGTCCATGATAATTCATTGTGATCCATTTGTGCCAATCCAGCAGGATTGTAATATACGGCTGAAGCATCGTCCGCAATTGCAGAAAAAGCTTCGCCCATTCCCATTGCTCTCGCGCCTACTCCATAAGGATTCCATTTATTAAAGAAAGGCTCATTAACTTTTTCCCAAGTAATAAGACGAGTATCAGAATAATCGTCAGAAAAAATTAAAGAATTAGCACCTAAAACCAAAATAAATAAAGACAAAAACAGAAATATGCTCTTACGCACAGTATCCTCCGATGCATATAATGTTCCAATATATAAAAACCTGTTGCAACAATAGATTCTTTGCAAGTGAGTAAATTTAACATAATAAATTCTTTATGTCAATTACATTTTAATAGCTTTTAAATATGGATAAAACCAATAAAAAACAATCAAATAAGATAAGTTCAATATGTCTTATCTGCAACCCGATTTCACTGTTTTGTTCTGTGATTGACTCTATTAATGAATCGAACTATGCTAATTAATTAACTGAATAATGCTAAATATTGCACTCAGTACTGCCTTTATTGGATTATTCCATACTCATATAGTACTACAACTTATCCTGAATTTCCTTTGCTGCTTCTACAGGGGTTATGCGTTCCATATTAATTCTTATTGCTTCCTCATATTTTTTGAACCAAGTAAGCTGTCTTTTTGCATAATTTCGAGTGGCCTGTTTTATATTTATTATCATTTGATTCATATTTATATTTCCATTTAAAAACTCCGTGGTTTCCTTATATCCTATGGCTTGCATACTTGTCATGCTTAATGCATTGATTTTACTCATAAGGACTTTTACTTCATTTAACAATCCGCTTTTTATCATTTCATCAACTCTTTTATCAAGTCTTGAATACATATATTCCCTGCCAGTTTCCAAAACAAATAATTTATAATCATCTTTATACCGGTTTTTCTCTGTTGTTTTTCTTAATTCGCTTAAACTCATTTTATTAGTTTCTATAAGTTCAAGTGCCCTAAGTACTCTCCGACTATTATTAATATCAATTAACGATGCTGCCTCGGGGTCTTTTTTATTCAATAAATTGACAAGTGCCTCAAGACCATTTTCCTCAAGTTCAACTCTCAAAAGACTTTTTAGTTCATTAGAAGGCTCTTTAGAAGTCAATATCCCACGCGTAAGCGAGTTTATAAACAAGCCCGTACCACCAACAACTATAGGTATTTTGCCTTTTCCTTTTATGTGATTTAATGCCTTTTCCGCCAAAATTTTAAACTGTGCTACTGAGAACTTTTCCCAAGGATTTACCACATCTAATAAATGATGGCTTATCCCTTGCGTGTCTTCCTTGGATATCTTATATGTGCCTATATCCATACCCACATACACCTGCATGGAATCAGCAGATATTATTTCACCATTAATTTTCTTTGCCAGTTCAACAGCCACAGCAGACTTGCCAGTACCAGTGGCTCCAGTTACAATAATATACATTCTACGCTCCTAATGTTTTTTCCCAAGAACAAAAATTAATAATAATTTAATTCTAATTTATAATTTTCTCTTAAACATTTTTTCAATTTCATCAAATGGTATTTTTATTATTGGCGGTCGACCATGTGGGCAGGAATGTGGATCTTTTAACTCTACATAATTATTAAGCAGCTCCGTTATTTCTGCATCATTTAGTATATCGCCTGCTTTTACAGCAGCCCTACATGCCATAGTGGCACAGAGATGTTTTAATATATCATGTTCGTTGGCTTTATCTTTATCCATTAATGTTCCTATTATTTCTTTTACAAATGGCGCTGCGGCCTTATTTCTTATTATGACTGGATGTGCTGAAATTTTGTAATCTCTTTCTCCAAACTCTTCCAGAAAAAATCCAAGTCTTGAAAAAACTCCTATGTTTGACATAATTACTCTTTTTTCAGGAGGTGCGACTTCAATAATTTCAGGAATAAGCAGTTCTTGAACTTTTAAGCTGTTTTTTTCGATATCATCCATTATCTTTTCATAAAGTACTTTTTCATGAGCCGCATGTTGATCAATCACAACAAGATTATTATCATCTTCACCAACAATATATGTTTTATGTACTTGTCCTAAAGCTCTTAACCACAAATAAGCTCTTGTTTGAGATTTTGTGTGAGCCTCAATACCGCTTTTTGTGTATTCAACTTGCGTATTATTAAATAATCTTGATGATTCATTTGCAAAGAATCCATTGATGGCTTGCTGTGCTCCATCTTTTATGTCTGTAGCAGTAGGACCATCTATGCCTGTTCCAAAATATGCCGCTGGAGTCAATTCGTTTTTTTTCAAAGCTGCATCAATTGCTAAACGCACACAATTATAAACAAATCTTTCATCCTTAAACTTTACTTCAGCTTTAGTCGGGTGTACATTAACATCTACTAAAGCAGGATTGATATCTATGAATATATATGCGTAAGGATATGCGCCTTTCATTAATAGTGTTCCAAAACCTTCAAACACTGCATACGATATACTTCTATTTTGTATACACCTACTATTTACATAAAGAAATTGAGGACCTCTTGATTTTCTTGTTACAGAAGGTTTTGCAATATATCCAGTTACTTTCACATTATCTGTAAAATATGATATTTCTATAAGAGCCTCCGCTACTTCCCTGCCAGCAGCTATACGGATTCTATCTTTCAGCACGGACGATTTCGAAAAAAACATATTTTCCTTACCATCAAGTTCTAATTTAAAAGAGACATTCATTCTGGCAAGAGCTTCATTTAATACAACTTCTATAATATTGGCTTCTTCCGTATAGTCCGATTTTAAAAATTTTAACCTTGCAGGAGTATTGTAGAAAATATCTTTCACAGAAATAATAGTACCTTTATTTGATGCTTTTTTTCCTTGTTTTACTATCTTACCGCCTTCTATGTTTATAAAGTTTCCAACATCTTCGCCTTCTGTTCTTGTCATAGCTTCCACTCTTGCCACAGATGCAATAGAGGCAAGTGCTTCACCTCTAAAACCCAATGTCTCAATAAAGTTTAAATCTTCAATTGTTTTTATTTTGCTTGTGGCATGTCGTAAAAAAGCATTTTTTAAATCAATTTCTTCCATTCCCAGACCATCATCTTTTATCTCTATTTTATTTTTACCTGCATTTTCTATAGAAACAGTTATATTTGTTGCCCCAGCATCAATAGAATTTTCTAACAACTCTTTAACACAAGAAGCTGGCCTTGCTATCACTTCACCAGCAGCAATCTGATTTGCCACATTATCTGGTAAGATATTTATTTTTAACATATAACCTCGTGAATTTTTATTTGTAAAACTCTTAACACCTCATCATCTATCATTACTACTTAACTACAGCCACTTTTTCAACCACCCTTAAATTAGGTGCTTCAAGTGATAGTAGGTAAACGCCCGAAGCCACTTTTTCTCCGGCTTGATTCTTTCCGTCCCAGATTATATCCGCACTTTCATAAGGATTGATTTCATCAATATTACCAGCAACAATTGCATTCACAAGTTCAATCACAAATGCCCCTGTCAGTGTATAAACACTAAGCTTAATTTTTCCACCTTGAATTAAAACATACCGGAGTTTTAAAGTTTCTCCTTTTGATAGATCCAAGAGATTTCTGTAAACTCTGATTTTATTCTTTGGCTGTGGTAGAACTATCTTCACAGGCGTGTAAATAGCATCTATATGTCCATCTACATCTACTGTTTTAATAAGATAGTAATATACTTGATTCCATTGTGTGCTCGCATCAGTATAATTGGTCTGCGTTGTTATAGTTAGCTGCGCGTAGGTTCCACCACCATCATTACTTCTCATGACATAGTATCCAGCAAGAGAAGCACCTATTGCCGCATTCCAGTTAAGTAGTATATCCTTTTTATTGACTATCTGAGCTGTAACTGTCGGATCTAACGGAAGCGTTATTGCCAAGTATCGTTCAGCACTCACTTCCACGGAGGCCGGACCTTCCCCAGACGAATTCACTGCTTTGATAATATAATGATATAAAATACCATTTATTAAATTCGTATCAGTATAATCCTTAAGCGAAAAAGAAACATTGTAAGCTACTGGTGGTCCATATGATGGATTCGAATCTTCTCTTCTGTAAATATTATAATATAGTGGCGTTACCATTCGCCATATCAAAGAAACTTTACTGTCACCAGCCAATGCCACTAAAGTCGCAGGCGGTTGCTGTATGGCTGACATATTTACTTGCAATGTCGAAGTATCATCATCTTCAATACCATTTGTATCATAGGTTTTTACTTTATAATAATATATTGATACTGATGTGTTTATATCCGAATCAATATACTTTTCCTCCGTTATTGCTTCCGCCCCCGCCAAAAGAGTTTCCGAAAAAGAAGATACAGTACTTCTATATATTCTATAATGTTTTACTGCATAATCATCTGTGCCATCACTATCTGGTTTGCTCCATAAAATCCAATTATTTCCATTTACATAAGAACCTGTAAGATTATTTACAGGATAAGGTCTATAATAAGATCTTCCACTGATTTCTGCAGAAGACAAGCTTTCCAATCCAGAACCTTGGGACTTAATCTCATAATAATACACAGTACCAGCTGTAGAAGTAACATGGTCCGTATAATTTGTTCCTGTCACTCTCGCAATTGGAGTAGTAAAGTTATATATGCCTGCCGAAATGCTTCTATAAACATTATAGGAAGTCACACTTGCCGGCGATAGTGCAGTACTCCACGAAAGATATATAGTCGCATCTCCCTGACTTGTTGCAGTAACACTTATAGGTCTTTCAGGAGTTGTAGCTGCTGTCATTGTAATATCTATATATGAAGCATTTATAGTATCTCCCTCTCCATAAAAATTTAATGCAGTTACCTTAAGATAGTAAGGGATATTAAGTGAACTTAATCCTGTAACATACGCGCTACTTGAAACTCCAGCAGAAGCAGTCACATACTTTTCATAAGAAAATAACTCAGAGTATGGAGAAGTACTTTTATATATTTTATACCCAGTCACACCATATTCAATATCCGCATTATCCCAATTAAGAAAAGCATAATTAGTAAAGGCTGTAGCTGTCAAGCCATTAACATTTATTGCAGTTAACTCAGGGACAGCACTTGCAGTTAAAGACCTTGCTCCTTCCATAGATGAAAATCCAGCTACGCAATAATAATATCTTAATCCTACTCCAACATCAGAATCATCATATGTAGTAGCAGTAACAAGAATTGGTATTGAATAATCAAATGTTTCTGGACTTGTGGCCCTATATATATTATAACCTGTAATATTTTCAGAAATATTTATTGGGGTCCAATTTATATATAGAGTTCCAGGTAGCGTTGCATTTTCAACAATTAAGTTCTGTGGTGCAGAAGGAGTAATCGTTACCGCCACAGCTTGCGACATAACACTTAAACCATATGAATTATTTGCCTTAACCGTGTATAAATATGCCCCTCCTAAGGTTACAGAACTATCTGCATAATGGTTATTTCCTGTAGTCCCCTTAAAACTTCCACTTTCATAAACAGAGTAAGAAGTGACACTTTCATCCGAGCTATTATAATTCCAAGTAATTGTTGCAGCTAAGGCATTCGTACTTGCCTGAATATTCACTGGAGCGGCAGGCGGCCCAGGAATTAAAACCGAGAATTCAACAGGAGCCGAAACATTAAAATTAACATCAGTTGTTCTTACCTGATAATTATACCTTGTTCCTGGAGTAAGACCTGTATCTAAAAAATAACCATTAAGTGTGAGAGCAATAAAATCAGATGAAATTATTTGTGAAGTGGAACGATATATACTATACCCAGCAATATCATATGACGCTCTGGCAGTAGTAGTAGCCCATGTCATTGTAACTGTCGTTCCTAAAACAACCTTTGCCACATTTGAAGGAATAAATGGCAAAGCAAAAGGCGTAACTGTTATTGCTTGTGAAAACGAACCACCCTGAGTTGTAACTGGCTGAATCCTAAAATAATATTTAATTAAATTGGCTGTTGAGTAATCTATATATTTATTATCGCTTGTTTTCCCTGTCAACAAAGCATCTAAAATACCAGCATTTGTTGACCGATACACATTATAATACTGCACCCCAGTATCTGAGGATTTTGCCCATTCCAAAATAACTTTTGAATCATATCCTGCATAACTAACAATAGGCTCTGGATAAGGCGAAGAATTAACAATACTTGAAAATACACCATCTAAAGCCGTAGTAAAATTCTTAATTCGATAATAATAGGCCGTATATGTCAGTGGTACTGCATCAACATAAGTATCCACGCTCTGCGCCACTGTCGTCAAAGCGGTTAATGCTTCCCAATCAGCAGTAGCAGAAAGTGTAACTGGTGACCTGTATACCGAATAGTTCGAAGCAGTATAAGTTATCGGCTTCCAACTTATCTTAATATTGGTTCCATCAAACTCAGAACTAATTATTGTTGGATCCCAAGCTCCAGCATAAGCTGTAGAAAAGATAGAACTCAATAAAACAAAAAGTAAAAAAAACTTTTTCATAAAAATCGTCCTCCTAAAATTCAATAACCGCACCGACGCTTACAGAAAATCTGTCATATTCCTGATCCTTTTTCCACTTATCTTCTTTATGACTATATTCAAGCTTAAATGTTGTCGTTAAATTTTGCAAAATATTATACGAAGCAGAAGTTCCTAAAGTATATTCCTTAACATCCGCTCTATTAATATTTAAATCATTATCTCCACTAAGACTGTACTTCACTGATAAGTTCACTCCCAAGTCAAGTGCCTGCTCCAAACGGAAAGTCTTATCTCCGATGAGCCATAACCAACTTGGGAATGTTATTGGATCAGTTTGTCTATATTTATAATTAAATGTGAGAGCAGGCATAATCGAACCCGTCCAGCTTCTCAGATACTGCCGTATTTGCTGATTTCTACTCCCAGAAATACTTAATACTCCGTTAATTCCTGACTTTGAAACATAAGGAAGCTGGGCGCTAAAATTATTTGTCATATCATCAAGCGTTATCTTTCTATTAGAATCTTTGGTAAGGTTTCTCATATATGAATATGTTCCAGTTAGCTGCTGGTTTGAAACCAAATCACTCAATATAGGGAGAGGAATAGTAACATTATTTATAGTTATACTGTTTACAGAAATATTGAAGCCTTCACTAAACTGTCTAACAGCACCTTGTGAGTAAAAAGTTCTATTAAGAGAGTAAGACACCGATGGAGTAAAATCAAATATGCTTAGGACCTTAATAACATTAAAATTCAAACTGTGCGTTATAACAAAAGCTCCGTTTTTTGCAGCCGTCTCAAAACGCAATATTTCCTTTTCATTATTTAACATTTTCCAGAGGAAGATATTCCATTGACTTTCAAAAGGCATTTTGTCATATTTTCCAAAGGACCCAGGATTTTGTATCTCGTCATAGTGTTGTGTGCTATCTACAGAGAAAGCATATCTCCCTATATCAGGCAACCAGCTTGCAAAGGTGCTTAAATTAACACTTGTAGATGCTTCCATTCTGCCATGATTATCAAGATACGACTGCGTATAATCCATTTTATATTCTTGGAGATAACTTAAAGCTGGAGAAAAAATCCAGATTCCAGGATAACTAATGTTTAATTTTGGAGAAATATTTCTTCTTAAAACATAATATTTATTTACACGATTATGTGGATCTGTAATTGAATTCTGATAATAGACATACTTCGATGTGAGATATCCCATCTGTTCAGTTAGACCATACTGATATGACGGTTGTATGTCCAAACCAAATATATTATAAACTCCATTCCATTGATAATCCTGTTTTCTATCATTGCGCCAATTATAATAATATATTCCCTGTGCCGTTGGAGATAAAGCAATACTATTATAAACTGTTTCAGAATTGTTGATAGAAAGATTTCCAACAAAACTATTTGAACCTAAAGGTATAAAAAACAACTTAGTTGGGGCCTTCCAAGAAAGTGATGGATTTATAGTCATACCACTTACAACACTATCCAAGTAAGCATTATAACCTGGATAGTTTACGATATTTTTTCTCACTGTCGTATTATTTGTAAAATTCAAATCCGGAATAAGATTAAACGACACGATATTATTAAATCCTTCACTATAAATATCATAAACCAGATTATTGTTAGTATAACCTGGATCATTTGCATTTGGTCCGTCAAGCACTTTGGAACTCTTAAAATAGTTTGTACTAATCGGAAGAAAAGGTATCTGAGTATAATTAAAAGAAACATTAGTTGAAATCTCGTGCTGCTTTATGTCTGCCCTGCCTGCATCTGCCAGTGTATAAAATGTGGCCTCTTTATCTTCATAGGTATGACTCAAAGAACCTATGCCAGCGTAATTCATGGCTGAGTTAACAAAAGATGCACGCCCAGTCGATGACTGTGCATCAGTTAATCTTATATTATTTACATACATTATTTCCGAAGGTTGAGTCGTATTTGGATTAATGAAACCCAAAGATATATACTGTGCTTGTCTTAAATTTGGCTGACTTACAGTAGAGCTTCTCTTTCCATCTGAACCATCAAGCGCAAAAACAACAGTTCGCCAACCGCCTGTTGTTATCGGGTCAAGCAGTTCATTATATTGATAATATCTCGCCAATGGGTCACTATCGCTTCCGCTACCCACTCTGATAAACATTACTCTTCCATTTCCAGCAATTGCATCTTTTGCCTTGTAATAAACATCCATTTTCAAGTATTTATAAGAATGAAAATCATAACCACTTGATGCATTTAAGGATTTTGTTACATAATATAAAGTTTTATTGTCAATACTACTTTGATCGAGGTTTGATATTTTATAACTTATTTTTAAAGCTGTTTCAAATTTTTTATCATTATCTGTTGTCCAGTCATAATAATCAAGGTTCGGTGTATATTGTGAATCAGTGTTTTGATTAATTGATTCAATATTCATTTTCGAGCTATCAACCACCACAGGATTTCCAGCAAGATCTGTTTCATTTGCGGGGGTCTGTAAGCTCCATGAATTGCCAGTAAATTTAATTGATGCAATTTTTATTGTACCTGAAGCAGGTGCCGCTCCAGAACCTTTAAAATTAATTCTTAAATGTTTTATAAAAGACATATATTTATCTTTATTGGTTCCAATATTATTAACTGCAGCTCCACCGATTATATTTGTCCAATCTTTAAGAGGAATTTTTATATCTACCCAATTATCTCCATTACTCAAAAGAAGTTTTGAATGTAAAACATTAGCACCCGTAGGTGAAACTTCAGAATCAAAATGGTAATACTCTTCCTGAGTATCCAGTATGCCATTACCGTTCATATCTTCTGTATCTAAAACATTATTGCCTGCTCCCCAATATGCAGGAGAACCACCTGTGTATATACCCTGACCCGTGCCTATATCATTTACAGTTATAAATGTTTTATTCTGATCTGCATCTTCACTATCATTTCTTGTGCCATCTTTTCCATTATATGCAAATGTTCCATTTCCATTTGAATCCTCACTAATTACACCTACATCAACACTCATTCTTACTGGCTGATCAGTACTCACCTTCACTGATATTTCCAAAGTATTATATTGATTTAAACTAATTCCAGAAGTTGAAAGAACTTGTCTGAAAGAATCCCATTTATCAGAAGTCAAACCACTAAAATCAAGTTTAAGTACTTTTGTTTGATTAGTTGCCAGTGGGTCTGTAGAAGTTGGCAAATTAGTTGTCTCTATTGACTCTCCGCGTTCAATATATGCTCTATTTTGAGCAGTTTTGAATGGTGGCATAACAGCTGGAAACCATGCAGTTTTCAACATAGTTGCAGATGTTATTATATCTGCTGACTCCATATCATCTATCATAGCAGGACCCTTTTCTACTCTACCGCCAGAAAATGATTTTTCATAAGTATTTGGATTTAAATTACTATAAGCTGTTTCCGCAGCAAATTTGAAGTCCACGGGTATATTGCTATTGTCTATAATAGGCAAGGCATTTAATATCGCATTAAAATTATCTTTACTTAAATCAAAAGTTACATTTCCATCAACTACAAGAGAATTATATGGAGTATTCAATGATATTTCTGTAGAACGCGCATCTGGAGTTGTGGTTCCAGCATTTGATGTTTTATACAGTCCCGTAATGGCAAGCTTTAAATTATCAAGCAAATCATAATCTAATCTGCCCCCGAATAAATTACTGTTATTTGCTCCGATAAAAGGAAGATACTCATATGTGACCTTGATTTCGGTGCTATCTGTTATGGCAACTTTATCTTTATAAAAAGTTATTTCACCAGCATCGTAGTTAATTTCATATTGTATATTCTTTTTCTGAAGCACACCACCAACCATAACGCGTTCACTACCAAATACAACAGGCGAATTATCTAATTTATATGATGACACCTGATAATTATATTCAAGATGAATTTTATAAAGTGATTTTGCACTTACACTTTTATATGCATCGTCTTCATTTCCAGTAGATAAATTATACGGAGGATAACACGGTTGGGCTTGCCCTGCAGCAAAAGGAAAAAAACTTTTAAATTTTAATATACCAAAATCGGTATCTATAGTGTAATAATCTGATGCATTAGTTTCCCAAGGTTGCGGTATGTAATAATTTTTCGTATTATCAGGATTTGTAATTACAATTTTAAAACCACCTGTATCTGTCACAGGATTATTAATTTTTGTCTCGCCCATATAGTAGTAGCTTAAAACTTTATGGGAAATATCTGACTGCCGAGCACTGGTCTGCGTTCCATCTTGTATTAAATGCGCCGAGGCAGTTGTCATACCATCTGCTGCTGAAACTAAATATGCTTCATTCAAATCTAAAGAATCATCTGCCTTAAGACCTATTTTTGTACCATCTTCTAATTCATATCCAGCAACAATAACAAAGTTATTTGCTATCCCAACATTAAATTTAATAATTTTTTCGTTATAATCTACAAGATAATCAACACCTGAATATAGCAATCTAAAATGATAAGCGGAGGTTGGCGTAGAATACACAGTATTAACATCCGCCGCAGTTAAACCGCCATCATAACAGTACAACTTCAATGTTCCAGGTTTTATTTTTACAGTACTATCTTTTGTTATATAATAATAAGTATTTAATATATATGACATGTCCGAAATATCAATACCGTCTCTGGAGTTTGTTTGTTTTTTTCGCACACTTCCTGTAAATACCTGCGTGTCGTTAATACCCTTCGTTTGTGCGGCAAGAGCGGTTATTGAAAGCTTATCCCCTATTTTCACTTTGCCACGAAGTCCAAAAAGTTTTTGAGGAGCATAGCTTAGATATCTTGTAGACGGTAAATCTAAGGTTAAATCACCAAAAGTAACCTCTTGCAAGGTCTCATCCTTTTCGCCAGCGTAGCTTATAGATATTTTTGTATATTCATCTGTCAATGTATTCTCGTCATAATTTACATCTACATTTATTTTTGTCCCTATATTTCCCTTTAGAGCAAGTTTGAGTTTTTGATCAATATTGAAGTCCGCTGATGAAGCAGTAGAATTTTTCTTCCACCAAGTATGAGCATATTTAATTGTTAAAGATTTGCTACCAGATAAGGAAAGACGCGATTCTGGGGGCAAACCATATTCCGAAATATCTGCTGATATAATTCCATTTCGATTAACTTCAAATACTGGCACTGCCCCAGTAATAATATCACTGGCATTTCCAGAATTGCCAGACAAATCCACTGGCACAACTTTATAATAATATATGCTTCCTGCTTGCGGCCTGGAAGAAGAATTAATCATATTATCAAAATAAAATACTCTATTGTCATCTGTTTTATATTCCTTTGCCAATTTACCATTTATTGGATCCATTGAAAAAATACCAGCTTGAGTACTTCTATATATGTTATAACCCGATATCCCATATGTTCCACTTCCATCAGGCAAGTCCCATATCAATTTAATTGATTCAGAAGAAACAGCAGTTGTAGTTAGATTTTTAGGAGAAGCTATAGAAGAAAATGGAGTCACACTAAACAAAGCCGATAATGCCGATGTATTTCCCTGTGCATCAATTGATTGCAAAGAGTAATCGTACCTCGCTCCATTTGTAAGTCCAGAGTCATCGTATTGAATTGCTGTAATAGTTACAGGATTGATTTGCGTTAGTATTCCTGCAACAGTAGATCTAAAAATATTGTAGCCACTTACTCCATAGCTACCTGATGCTTCAGGCTCAACCCATTTAATTTTAACTGAAGAAAAACCTGCTACCAATGTTATTTTATCTGGAGGAGCTAATGGAGCAAAAGCAGTAGCCATTACAGTCGTAGAACTCTTTGATTCTAAGCCAGAATCAATTGCGGTGACTTTATAGTAATATAGCTTTCCACTTTTAGGAGCAGTCAAGCTTAATTGAGAATTGTCTATATAATTGTTTTGTTTCACAAAGTCTTTATTTATCTTTATAAAATTCGTGTCTGGTGAAACACTTCTATATATATTATAAACAATATCTTTTTTCAAACTCGCATTCCAACTTAGATGAACTTCAATGCCTTTTGCTTCAGCTTTTAAAAAATCAGGTATATTTATCACCGCATCCGTCACACCTAAAGCAGAAGTTCCTGAGACAGCAGCTGGAATAGCAATTATTGTGGCATTAGGAGTTACCTTTGAAAGCACTTGAGTTTCTGCTTTCAAACAAGCAGAAAGAAAAACAACAACTATGATAAACATAATTGAAGCAGAATACTTTGTGATAACTTTATTTTTCATTTGTTTTAAAAACATAATTCACCATGCTGATTAAAACAAACCTCAGCGACAATTTTTCACATAAATAATATCTTAAATCACGCCTGCTTTTACTTTGTCTGTTTTAAAAGTTTATCCATAACTTCAAACACTGCATGTGCGTCTATATCATTCATACATTCTATATTTGTTGGACATGCCATTCTGTCACATGGTGCACATTTTATTTCGCTATGTATTTCAGCATGTCTTAAACTCCCTGCAGGAATCCACGATTTATAATTTGTTGGGCCAAAAACAGTGAGAGAAGGAACATTTAATGCTATTGCCAAATGATTAGGAGCTCCGTCATTGGAAACAAACACATTCATACATAGCAAAAGTGCTCCGAGCTGTTTTAAAGTTGTTTCAGGTGCCAAAAACACATCTTTTTTTACTTCTTTCATGAGTGTGTATATCTTTTCAGCCATAAATTTTTCTTTTGGGCCCCACACAATTACAATCTTTACATTTTTATATACTTTAACAATCTCATCTGCCAATTGAGCATACTTGTATTCTGGCCAGCGTTTGGTTATCCACGAACCTGCTGGGTTTAAGCCAACCACAATATCATCTGCACGCTTTCCTATGGACTCATAAAAGTTCTCAGCGAACTTCTTGTCCGACGCCATTACATAAAAATCAGTTTGCTGTCCATCATCCTTGATTCCGATAGCCTTTAATAAGTCCATATGATAATAAACATTATACTTAGGCGGACCGTCAGGTTTTACTACTATATTATAGAAATATTTTCTGACTCTAAAATTGAATCCCACTCTATATTTTGCCCCTGTAAAAAAACACATTAAAGCAGTTCTTAAGTTTCCCCACAAATCAAATACAACATCATACTTGGAGTCCATTAATTGCTTATAAAACTTGAATGTCTCCTTAATTTTTATCCAAAATGGCGCTTTACTAAATTTGTTTTTTTCAAAAATAATTGCTTTGTTTATATAAGGATTGCCCTGCAACACTTCAATACCCATAGGTTCTATAACCATATCCACCTGCACATTGGGCATGGCTTTTTTTAGAGCCCTTATAAAAGGAGTAACCAAAATTATGTCCCCTATGGCTCTGTGCCTTATAATCAAAACCTTTTTGATTTTCGATAAATCTACTTGCACATTTGACCTCACTTAGTATTCAATACACCATTTTTTTCAAGTTTGATTGCAGCCATACAAACTCCCATTAGATACCAAAACGCAATTGCTGGCTGTGAAGAGAAAAAATTATATTCAAAAAAGCCGTTAACAAAGAAAGCAATACTTATCGAAAAACCGCCGATAAGTACATATTTAAATACGGCATTGTTGGCTTTTTTTATTCCCTTGTATAACTCAATCCAGAACGCTACAAATATCCACAAAAATGCAGCAAGACCTGGTAAACCATCAATGATAGCAATCTGAAGTATATTATTATGAACATGCCCAGCATTAGGCTCTACAGCACGCGGATCTTTATAAGTCGGATAGATTTTTTCCAAATTTGCAGTCCCTATTCCGAGCAAAGGTCTGTCCTTTATTATTTGTAGTCCAGCTTTCCACATATAAACGCGTTCCATTTGAGAAGTATTGTCTTTAAGAATAAACGAAGACGAAAGTCTGCGCATGAAGGATGTATTCCATGCCAGTGCCCCAGTTAAAACAAGTAATATAAGTAATCCACCAAAAAGTCTTTTGTCAGTCAAAAAAGTCAATACTGCCAAACCTACGCCAGCTGCAATCCAAGAACCTCTTGTAAATGTAAAAAGTAATCCAATAGAAATAATAATAAGACCACCCACATATAGAAACTTTGGAGTGTGGTCTCCATTTTCATTTTTAAATCTATATGCCACAATACAAGCTGCGGTAATAACACCCATCATGAAAAGACCACCCGCATGCATATATGAACCAGAAAAAGAAGATGCTCTGAAGTCCAAATCATGTCCAATATATCTATGTATTATTGTCATAATTATGGCATAAGTCGCTGCCAAAACTGCGCCACCTGCATAAAAGCCAGCACCCATTCTTAAAGGATATACTTTACTATATCCATGCATAGCGGCAAAAAATATCAAAAGAATCCACGCTTTAGAAAAATCTTGTAAGCTGTGAGTTGGAGAAATTCCTGTAAAAGAAGCTATCAAATGAATTAATACGAAAACTCCAATGGGCAATGTCAACGGGGAGGAAAACGATTCTTTCAGACTCACTTTGTTTTTTATAGTCGATATAATCCATATTATAATAGCAATTATCATAAATACTTCAGCAGCGGTTATGGAAACTGGAGCACAAAAACCCACCGCCAAAAGACTGTATAAAAACAAATCCCCAATTTTTAGCTTCACATTAGCCTCGATTCATAAATTATGGCAATTCGCATAGCCATTAAAACAAGCAACACTATTATATATAGTATATAATTATAATACAAATACCTCAAAAAAACCATATGAAGTTAATAAAAACGGATTGATTGAAACAGTAATGTTTTATGGGGAAAATTAGGTTAATCTCTATTTTTAACTGATTTTCTAATGATTATTGAAGTTGGAAAAACAATATTCTCAACCTTGTTATTTTTAGTATTTATTAAGTCCACAAGCATTTGAGCGGCCTTTGTTCCCATTCCTGGCTTATTAATATCGACCGTGGAAAGTGATGGTATAAAATGCTCACTCATTTCAATATTATCAAAACCCAACACACTTATATCATCAGGTACTAAGAGTCCATGGTCTTTTAGCATATTTATCGCAAGGATAGCATGTACATCATTACAGGCAAAAATTGCATCTGGTCTATCTTTAGTAGCTAAGATTTTACTCATCCATTCATTTCCTCGTTCTTCACTTTCATTGAATAAAACGAACTTTTCATTTACAGGTATGCCTCTTGCAGCATGAGCCTTTCTGTATCCTTGCTCCCTTTGCATGAAACTATACCTCGAAGATGGACCAGATAAATAAGCAATTTTTTTGTGTCCAGTATCTATAAGATATTCAACCGCCTTAGTTGCCCCATCCATATTATCCATTAGGATTGTGCTCACTGGTGGATTTTTTATAACATTATCCACTATAATAGTTGGCGGTGCTTTACTTACAATCAAATTTACAAACTTTTCAGGCATATATCCCAATAAAATAATACCATCAACAGATTTTTCTTTAACCATTTTTGGTATCTCCATTGCTTCTGCCTGTTCTTTTCTGATAACATTTGTAACCAGATTATAATCGGTATTGATTAGTTCCTCTTCTATTCCCTCAATAATTTTAAAATAAAAAGGATTAGTCAACATAGGTGCTTGATAATACCTTACAGTTATAACGCCAATGTTGCCAGTTTTTCTCATAGCAAGAGCACGAGCAAAATGAGAAGGCTCGTAGTTTAAATCAGCAGCAATTGCCCTTATTCTTTCCTTTGTTGAGTCTCCCACATCTTTACGATCATTTAAGGCCTTTGATGCCGTAGAAATGGAAACTTTTGCTTTTTTTGCCACATCATAAATAGTGATTTTTTCCATTTTTGCCCTTCTCATTAATTTAAATTATATCGACATACCTATCGTGTTAACTTTATATTGCACTATCTTTCTTACCAAGCTTACAAAAATAATATCTATTATATTCATTTTTCTTAGAAAAAATAATCGAACCACCTTCTCTTGACCAGGCAATCATTCTGATATTTTTAGCATTAACTGTTGAACTAAGTAAAGTGGCTTTATCTCCATTGATTTTCATTATCCATAATTTATTAGAGCAACTAAAAACTATTTTCGTAGAGTCGGGAGATATACAAAGTAATGGCCCTACTCCCTTTCCAGTGAAAAGTTTTCTTATAACTCTTTCTTTCAAATCATAAATCAGTATTTTTCTTTCTTTTTTTTGCCAGTTCATAGATGTAAACACTATATATCGGCTATTCCAGGACCATTGTGGAGCATAGCCACCCAAAGAGCCACCAATCTTTAGAGTATTCATCTCAGACGCACCAAAGTAAAGATAATTATTACCTTTATCTTCTTTTTTCTCCACCATATATTTACCATCTGGGGATTTTACGCTTTTCAATATATAATTTCTAACTGGAAATAATTCCTTATCAATTTCTTCCATTTTTAATGTTTGGATAATACTTATTTCAGAAGCATCCATAGCCAGAACAGCCGACCCTATCGTATCATCCATCGATAAAACATTAATGGTTCTATCAATTTCTGATAAAACCTCACTTTTCTTGAATTTATTTGCATATAAATTTCTTATAATTTGTGCGCGTTCTTCATCATGGAACTCCTGCATGTAAATATATAATAACTTTTCATAAACCATTTTCAATCTACTGTCATTACCGTATGTATCTGCAAATAATCCAAATATTTTTTCTGCCTCATCATATCGTTCTGTTTTATATAGCAAAGTACCAAGTCTAAACATTGAATCTGCTCTGTATTTACTAAAATCAGGATAGTAATCAACCAGCTTATAGTATAAATCAATTGCCAAGGCATCATTTCCATTCATCATTTCATCCGTTGCCATATTAAAAATGCTTTCTGGACTAATGTTTGTTTCAGCTGGAGCATTATTACATCCAGCAGAAATCATAAAGGAAAAAACAAGTAAGAATGTATAAATAATCATTTTGTGCATTATAAACTCCACCTTTCAGTTTAAGTAATGAACTAAACAATATTACGGAATTATTAAATAATCAAGTTTTCTGGAAAGTCCTATTAAACTGAAGCATTTATCATATATGTTAATGTATTTTATCATAGCCCTAATTGAAGTCAAGTTTATTGTAAAAATTGAATAATTATAAACAATATTGTTAACAATTATATATTACTGAGGATAATTAAGCATTATAGAAATGAATGATAAAAAATCAAATTAATAAATAAATATTTGTGATTTAGCAGCAACTATTGAATAATAATTGTGCCAGTCTTTGATTTTGCTTCTCTACCATTACTATCGTTTATAATAATTTGATATAGATATGTTCCCTTAGACAGTCCCAATAAATACTCTCGCTTTATTGTAAAATAGCAATCCCCAGGATGAAATACTCCATCCGTTTGAACCTTTCTAATTAATCTGCGTGAGATTGTATATATTTTCACAGCTATTTTTGTTGCATGGCTTGAAATACTGAATTTAATATTTAGCTGCTGACCTGTATAGGGGTTAGGATATGCCATAGGCGGACTTGGTATAGAAAGTATACCTTGATCTACGGCAATAGTGGAAGTAAAGGTTGCAGTTGCAATAGATGTCATAGTGGAAATAATAGTGGCTGAGTTAATTGCTGTCGCAGTTATAACTATTGTATTTGTAATAATTGGACTTAAAGTACGAGTTATTGTCATAGTTGGGGATGGCATAATAGTATTCTTTTGTGTAGCAGTCATTGTTATACTTGCAATTACAGTATTTACTTTCGTGCTCGTTGGACTTAGTATTGCTATCATATTTGTCGGTGTAACTGTTGCAGTTATTATATTGGTTAAAGTACTGGTTGGTATTTGAGTCGAGGTCTGCGAATTTGTAATAACTGGGCTTACAGTTTTAGTCATAGTAGCTGTTGCTGAATTCACTGGTATATCCGTAACTGAAACTGTAGCGATGGGTGTAATTGTTTTTGTGATAGTTATTGTAACGGTTTGTAATACTGCTGTATTTGTTATAGTCGCAGTTGGTGGTAAAGAAGTCACAGTAGAGGTCGGCGTGAAATATATTACTGTGCTTGTAGAAGTAATTGTATAGGTTGGTGTTTTTGGTGTATTTGTTGAAGTAAAAGTTGGTATTAATTGAGTACTTGTTTTAGAAGGAGTAAATGTAGTAGTCGCTGAAGGTACTTGTGGAGTATTAGTTTTAGTAGTAGTCGCTGTAGGTGCTTGTGGAGTATTGGTTTTAGTATTAGTCGCGGTCGCCACAGGAGATGCTATCAGTGAATATTTTCCTGTTGAACAATATTTAGCAACTGCTGCTCTAATATAACCACCATCATTGTCTGTAGAGTTTGAGACTGCTTTCCCCCAAACATCAAATGATGGGCCGCCAGCATTTGCATCTGAACCAGGATTTGTAATTCCATCTGTTACATAATCTCGTAAATGACACATATCATTTGGAGAAGAGTAATGATCGTAACCACCCTCTCCAAACAATATTCCAATAAACCCGCGAGTTGCCCAATAACCAGGTCCTTTAGATGTATCATTTGATAAATATGCATCACCTGGACTTCCCGAAGTTCCATCAGCCGTAGTTGAAGGAATAAACTCTTGCGCACTATTATCACGATAATGATAAGAACTGTTATTACAGGTAGTATAATAAGTATTTCCAACGGGTACTTGCCAGAACATCAACCTTCTATCAAGATTTGTCGATACTCTGTCATATATATAACCAAGCTTTCCCCAACTTCTTGTCGAACTATATGAATGTGATGGGTCTGTCCATCTGGTATTAGAAGCTCCACCTATTACCCTGTACCAATCAGCATCTCTATCTGATGGATCAACAAATATCAAATCGTATTTGTTTCCATTTTCAATTTGATTTATAAAGCTTGTAGTGTCATCAACATTAGTATTGATATCAGTCTGCGTTAAAGAAGAATCAATAATTACATCTTTAGAATTTACATTACCCCAATGCGTATAATGATGTGCAAGTAAAACTTTTCCGCCACCATATTGGTTTTTAATTCTATACAAGGCCTCACTCCACCCTGCAATAGTATCTGGTAAATTATTAATTACAATCCCGTCACAAGTTTCTCCAAATACAGCACTCCCTACAACTACTGCTCCAGTAGATGTCGCAGTTTTCCCAGCTTTTCTCCAAAATCCTAAAAGGTCAGGCTCTATATGGATTATGACTTTCTTCGTTGAATTTGTTGCAATAATTTGACATAGAAGTTTAAAATCTTGAAAATAAGTCTTCATCTTTGCTGTTTGAGTGTAATTACTTAGCGTATATGGAGTATAGTAAAATGAAAAAACTTGAATTTGTCCCTTACTTTCCCAATACTGCAATTCTTGCTTTGCCCAAGCACCACTTGCTACCCAGTTCGTCCAAGTATTAGAAGCAAAATCTGATGTCAGATATGCATATGAATAATCCCAACAAGTGCCAACAGTGGTTCCTTTGTAAAAATGTGGTCCGTCTGTCGCATAGGAATCGGCCTTATCAATACAACCAAATCCAAAGTTTGTTGGTAATCCTGTAGGAATAGTTCCACCAATTGGAAAAATATTTGTAAAAATAGACATAAGTATCATTATTGCAATAAGTTTCTTCATTACATTTTAACCTTTCATAATAAAAAAATTTAAAACAAAATCTTATATTAAGTCCTATTAATATGACAATAATATCAAAAAAAAGTTTCGAATTTACAAAAAACCACAAATTCAATTAACCAAAACAAATTATATTATTACTATATTTTATTGCTATTATATATTTTCAAAATTTTTTATAAAAAAAAACGGGCTTTCGCCCGTTTTTTTATATTTTATAGTCTTTTATTATTTGAACCAAATATCATCCACCAAGAAAATAGATTTACCCTGATTTCCACCTAACTGAAAACCTACCTGTCCTATACCAGGTGGATCAAAAGTATTATTACCCATTTGATTTCCCGCATAGACATTTTTGAAGAACTCATCAAATGGGACTGTATATTCAATCCACTTTCCAGAACCAGTAATTGATGGACCACTCCAGTTTTCACCATCAGCCCCATTAGCAGCTGCTTCATTTATAAAAACATAAAAAGTAAAGTTTTCAGGAAGTTTCGCCCAAAATGTTACATATTCCCTGCCAGTAGCATCAAAATAACCTGCTCCATATGATGAACCCGAACCAAAACCGCAACCCCAATCAGAGTTTGTTCCAGTGTCATAGACTGCCTTACCACAATATTGTCCGTCATGTGCTTTATCTGTCGAAGGATCGCTTATCATGTATTTAACGGCTGCACCACCTGCAGTGTTTTGGTATCCGTAAGATCCAACTAAAGTTCCATTTTCAAAATCCTCATATTTTACTGGTTGGACTACTTGTGATTGCCCAGCTATTTTAACAACTTTTGCCTTATTTGGATTTCTAAAAGAAACCATGCCAGCGCAACCATTTAATAAAATTACTGCTGCTGTCAAAATTGCTATTAATGATATTTTTTTCAATTTATCCTCCTGATTATTACTTATCAATCCTATAAAATTTTTTATCTAAATGTTATATCATCCATCATGAATTCGCCATTACCCTGTGCTCCACCTAACTGTGCCCCTACTGTTCCAATTCCTGATAAATCTAAAACTCCATTTCCGCCTTGTGTTCCAGAATATATATTTTTGTAGAAATCCTCAAGTGGTACTTCATACAACTGCCAATTTCCAGTTCCTATCAACAATGTACCATTCCAAAACTCACCATCTGCACCATTTGCATTGGCCTCATTTACAAATATATAATATGCAACACCTTCATTTACTTTTACCCACATACTTAAATACTCGCGACCAGTAGCATCTATATACCCGCCACCGTATGTTGACTGTGCTCCAAAACCACAACCCCAATCAGCATTAGTACCAGTATCAAATACAGCTTTAGCAGCATATTTACCACCGTGTGAAACATCCACTGGGGGTTCACTAATCATTAGTTTAGCTGAGGCTGCACCAGCAGAGTTTGCATAAGCATATGCACCTACTACTGTGCCAGCTTCAAAATCATCAAAAAGCACAGGTGCTTTTTTAGCCACATATCCTATCTTTTCGATTTTACCACCTGTTAATTTAGGAGTTTTTACAATAAAAACACCTGAACAGGAACTGATAATAAAAAATATTATAAGTACTGGGATAAAACTAAATAATCTTTTCACTCGAAATCACCTCTTTATATTAATTACTCTGGGGAACGGTTTATCACCGTTCCCCAGATATTAAAATATTTTAGAAAAGTTCTAAATCATCTACCCATATGGTTCTTACAGTAGGATAAACTACTGCTTGTCCTACTGACTGGAATTGTATCTGCTTTACATGTTGAATTATAGTTGATACAGGACATGTAGCAAGCCATCCTGGTGTTGTTCCTACATGAGTAGCCGAACAACCCTGCCAATATCTACCATCAGCAATACTTACCGCAATACCCCAACCTTCTTGAGTAAATTGCGCGAAAGTGAAAGATATTTGTGTCCAAGTAGCAGGAGCTGTAAATGTATGTTTATAATCATCACTTTGTACTAAAGATGACGCTGTGGTTGATACAGTTCCATCACAATTACTGTTCGTAGTTGTTGTAAATGGTATTTTGACACTCCAACCATTAGCAACTGCATCACCTTTGCACCAGAATCTTACGCCTGTGTATGCAGAGATATCAACTTCATTACAAGTTGGCTCTCCTGCTGTAACTGTAAGCTGAGTTCCAAAACCAATAAATCCATATTTAAATCCACCTGCTGATTCACCTGGAGGAGTTATCAGATTAGTAGTAACATAACCTGTAACATTTACCGCAAAAGCAGTACCATATAGTGAGCCAGAATATCCTGGTGCTGACATTGCAAATGGTGGGTTTGCATATGGAGGAGTTCCTGCTGGATCTCCAATAAGTTTTCTTGTCGCCCATGTCTGTGACATTGGCCATACATACGAAGTTCCACTATTTGTATTACTATTATCATCGTAAGTTACCCAATATCCGCCGAGGTTCAGGGTTGGATTAGCACCATTATAATTATTAGCATTAGGTGCAAATGTATCCTCACAGTCATCAATAAAACCTGAAGGCCATGCAGGCACTGAAACTGTCACTGTAAAAGTCACCGTTGGTACTGCAATCGTAGAAGTAGCGGTTCCAGAATAAGGCGTATTTGTAAATGTCATAGTTGCAGCTACAACTGTCGTTGCTGTTCCAAAATCAGAAGGTGTCAATGGTATATTTTTCTTTTTGTTACAACCAATAGTCACCATTGCTAAAACAACTAAAACAACCAAAGCCATTGTCAAAAATTTTTTCATCTTAATCTACACCTCCAAAATATTTTTATTTATTAATGCGTTTATTTGCACGCTATTGCTTTTATATTTGCCTTGCCCCAACCTTTAGGATTTTTCCATCCGTCTTTATCGCCTGACCATGTCATTTGAACTTTACGAACAAGTCCTTTATCGCCTATATCATCTATGCCTATGTCAAATGATATATCGCCACCATTTTTCACATCATAACCAGCAAGAAATGCTGCTGGCACTGATGCTTCTATAATATATCCACCCTCTACTGGTTTAGCAACTATTACAGCACCATCTACCTGTTTATTTAAATTAAATGCTCTCACAGATGGTTGTACAGCAAACTTTTTATTTGCTTTTGAGTAATCTCCTGTTGAAAAACCTAACTGATAATCTGTTTCAGTATACATTTCTCTGCTTGGATCACTGTTATCAAATCCAATAAAAAGTTCTACGCCGTTTCCATCATATATTTTTCCTTCTGTATTTACATTTTTTAATCCCTTTACACTCTTAACTTTTGCCGCTATATAAAGTGTGGTTTCTGAAAAAGCTACATAAACTTCGCCAGACTGTTTTTCTGCCCCAAGCCAATACGGTACGCCTATTGCGACCTGTGCTGGTGTATTAATTGTTACTGGCTTGATACCACATGCTTGCCAATCCGCAAGTGAACCATCGATAGTCATTGCTCCTGTAATCAGAGGAAGCGATGTTGTTGCTTTTTCTGCAAACGCTAAAGCTGAAAACATTACTGCTAAAACTGTTACTAATGCAATTGTCTTTTTCATAGTCATTCTCCTTTAAATTATAATTAATTTCTTTTTTATCAAATAGTTTAGAAGCTTATTGAAACCTTTATATCCAATTCCTGCACACTGTAGCTTAATGGTTTTGTATTATTCAAAAAATCCGTTAATGTCTTGTTATTTTTATCTGCTAAGACTGTGTTTGTGAATGAAACTCCTATAACAGCAGGCTTGGCTATATAATACTCCACGCCAGCTCCCATACTTGTTATAGTAGCATCATATTTACGCAAACCATATTTATAACTAAAGCTCATAGCATTCCAAGCTACACCATATTCAGAACCTGCAAATGCTATATTCTTGTAGCCAGCATATGCTTTTAATTTCTTTTTAATAATTGTTCCCTCAATGCCAGCATCAATAGTACTGGAAATTAAAGCTATAGAGTTTGTCTGGCCATTGTCTGTATTTTCCGTTTTGTAACCGGCAGAAATCGTCCAAGGAATGCCAAGCGTAAACTCACTTTTCACGCCGCCTTCTATAACAGTGAAGTTTCTTGGTTTTACTGTATAAGTTACATCTAAAGAAGAAACGATTTCATTAGCCATGACATATTGAATAGAAGGCTGGATAATACCATCCAAATAATTGCCTGAATATTTAACTGTAATATTTTTTCTGTTCGGAGTTGAATCTCCATAAGGCATTGTATTGTTTTCATAAACTGGGAAATAGAAAAGATTTTCCTGCTTGTATGCCAAACCAGTTGAACCCGAACCGGCTGAATTACCATAACTCACATTAATTGCTGGATTATATCTTGTGAAAGGATATGTTTTTCCTCCCAACAAATATGAAGGTGGTGCAGTTGTGATATTCCATGCATTATTCTGCGTAAGATACATATAACTATTTCTTTCATCCGACATGCGCGTCTGGGCCGCATAAGCTGTATATGAGTTTCCTACTAAGCTATAACTTACGCCTAATGTTGAATTCATAAAAGTAGCTTCTGCTGCTCCTTTAAGAGCCGTATCAGTTATATAATTTTGAAACCATTTATTATTAGTGTAACTTGATTTTGCAAACTCTGCTTTTACTTTTGCTTGTCCATCATCACCAAATTTTATTTTAAACTCTCCATCTGCTGATGTTACATAATTATCTAAAGTGGCATAACTAAAAGTTCCTGTGTCTTTTGAATCAATTATTTCAGAATAGTTAACTCCTAATTTAAATAAATCAGAAACTCCAGAATGTATGCTTCCACCAATCAAATATTCATCATGATTATATGGATTCGGCATAAATACTCCCTGAGATGGACTATATAGTTGGTAATAACTTCTTGCAGGTTCTCCTGAATTCATTCCCTCTCCAAGTCTGGCACCTAAAACTGTTATATCCACATCCACTGTATCAAATAATTCCAAAATGGTCTGAGCTTTTGCTCCTGATAAAGGCCAAGTATTGTCTAAAAGATACAATTCTTTTTTGTTCATATCTCTTTTATCAGAAAATATTTTTGCCTCATAAGGTCTTTGATCATCAACAGCCCACAATGTATAAGGTGTTAATTTACCTTGATAATCTCCAAAAACAAAAGATACAGGATACTGTCCCTGAATAAAAAATCTTTTTAAACCCTGTATGTCCATAGAACCCCAAAAACCACCATAAAGATTTTCAACTCTAAATGTGGCTTCTGCATATAATTCTTTTGTAGCATTTAAGGAAAATTTCAAATCCAGATACTGAGTTATAGGTCTATAACGCTTTGCTGGCTCTGCATTTGCTATATATTTACTTCCAAATAAAAGAACATCTGTCATATATGCTGACGACTCACCATTAATTCTCATACCCATAGAGCTCAACAGTTTATCTTGCCTTTTTTCAATCGAATCTTTTTTTACTTTTAAATCACCTATAGTTTCTATTATAGAATCAAGCTTTTGCTGTGTTTTCATCATATCTGTCATATATGCTTTAACGAGATTATACAGCTTTTCAATCTGCCCTGAGAGTTCAGTATCTGACGAAGTCGAAGTAGCTAAAACATTAGCAGCAAGCACATTATGAACTCCGTCATTTATGTACTCCACTACTTCGGCTCTTGTTAAATTATCCTTTGTAAGTGGTTTTGTAATGATACCAGCATCACTTAAGGATTTCAAATCTTGATAAGTCTTTTGGTCACGGCTAATTGTATCACCGGCAGACATAATCAAAACCGGCACCAGTAATACTGCGAGTAAAATAGCAATTTTCTTTAACATTTAATATACCTCCAATTTAGAAGAAATTTTTAATTTCAAAGCCAAGATACCAACCATCAAAACTTTGTGACTTTACAACCAAATCATTATGTATAAACTTCTTAACTCTCATGAATAATGAAGTTCTTGGTGCAAAATCATAATCAAAACCAACACCGAAATTCTGATCCATATAATCTATAGGTATAGATTCATAAAGGTATCCAGTTGGGGTAGCCCCTGTTGCGTATGCCACCCAAGAGTTTCTGGTAGCCCATCTCTCAAAAGCGTATTCAAACATTATGTTTGTTTTTCTTGTTAGGTTGTAAACTATAAACGAATCAAAAATATTCTGTGAAAATAAAGTACGCGGATCAAAAGTTGGCATCATATCATTACCTGACCTTAATGTAGTCATCTCATCATATATTTCAAGAAATAGATTGTTTGATGGGATTCCCATTGCAGCCAATAGTTTATGCAGTGAAAACTTAAGCTCCACTGATATATTTGATGTAAACTTTTGTGACTGATCGTCACCAGATGCAGAGTTTGGATCAGTTGATTTTATCATTTCTTTATTTGTTAACCATTTATCAGTAAATATATATCTCATTCCAGTTCCGGCACCAGCTATTTGTGGATGATCAATGGCATTATATGCATAGAAACCACTATCTCTTCCTGGCACAGGATATCCGTATTGGCTATAAAATAACTGCCACCACATAGCTCCTGTTAATCTGTTTCCAAAAAGAAAGTGATCAACAAATATTCTATTCGTAGTTGGATTTATCTGACCGGAGTTTCCATAACATAGATTAATAAAGCCCATAGAAACTGGCATTTCAATTGTTGCTCTCGCATCTAATCTTGATAAGTTATTATATAGGAGTGTAGGATCGCCAGCATAAGTATCCCATTTTAAATCAACTCCATCTCCTGCCAAATTAACGCTTCTTCTTGTAGTATCATTGATAGCAGAAGAATTCGCAATATAATTAGGATCTATTCTTGTATATTTAAGCTCTACAGTTACAGGGATTACTTCTTTTATTAAAGCATTAACAAACATAGCCGTACCTTCTTGATGATATCGTGGTAGAAAATATGGAGGAGAACCGAATACGCCCACTGGCTGTTTTAATAAATAACTAAATGTGTCCGCATGTTCAAACTCACCATTTATATTAAAGACATTAAAAATTTTAATTTTAGCATCTCCACCCACAATAGTAGACGCCTGTATATAGCCATCAGGACTTGGGGGAAAATTATTATCTGGAGAAGTTGGTGCAAGAGTTTCTATTTCTGCTTTTTCATTTGAGGTATTAAAGAAGTTAAGTGATACTTCACTTCCGCTAAATATACCTAAATCTATTGGTTGCGTTACCCTTCCTGCAAATTCATATAAATAAAGTTTATCATATTGCTCATCAAACTTTTCTGCTTTACCACCCATAATTTTTAATCTAGCGCCTGTTGGAAGAGCCATATTCATAAACTCTACACCATAAAAACCATGTTTAGACCAAATATCTCCGCGCTTAACAAAAGAGTGCAAGAATGCGTTTTCAAAATGTCCTTTTGTTGTTTCTTCAAGTACATAAGGGTCACGATCAAACAAAGCTGGTCTATCCGAGAGAACTCCTTTTGCTATAAATGGTGTAATATCTTCCCAGAAAAAGCCTGTAAAAATCTGCCAACCGTAGAGATTAAGATTGATTGTATATTTATCAAGAAATCTTTGTCCTGTTCCCCAGTATTCGCCAAAAGTATTTTTTTTCGCTTCGTCTGCTGGTCTTTCAAAATTCAAATTAAGTTTAAAACTCACATCAGGAGAAACAATTCCTTCTGTCCAAAGTGACATTAGTGTTCCGCCAAGAGAAGTGTGATGTGCGTGAGTTATTCCAAATGTTTCAACATCCTGCCATCTTGCTTGAAGCATACCCATAACTTTAAAAGGAGGAACTCCTCTAAAAGTGGTATTTGCAAATTCTGTTTCTACATCAAACATAGCTGCCTTTGCTTCTGTGAGAGTTTCATCAAAGGCTTTTATATCAGGAGATTTAAGAAGTTTTTCTATATTGGCAAGTTTCTTTCTCATTTCCATTGTCTTTCCATATATCTCAAAAGCTTTTTTTCTGTATATATTGTAGTACTGTTTTATTTTTGCTACCATCTGACTATTTACTTCCGTAGGTCCGCCTGCCTGAGCATACTGCGCAGCGGCTTCAACCATATATCCTGCCGCA
This sequence comes from bacterium, assembly GCA_037138355.1. GTDB lineage: Bacteria > Oederibacteriota > PGYV01 > PGYV01 > Palsa-1178 > PALSA-1178. The sequence continues at coordinate 1,331 of JBAXIL010000001.1, read as the reverse complement.
TCATATTCTGTCATTGGACTAATTCTGAATTGTTCTGCTGGAACTGATTTTATTAAACCGGCTTGTGCAATTTGATAAAAATCTTCATATACTATAGACGACTGGGGAATAAACATATCCTCTGTCTCTCCTGCGTATATTGGTATAATAAAGATGGAAAGGAAAATAAAAGCGTAAATTAGGTGTGTCCTTTTCATGCTTTCTCCTTAATATATTTAATAGCATTCCCTATAAAAATATTGAATTTATTATACCAAACCCTTATGCTTTTAGTCAATAGCATTCTCATTAAAACGCTTATTAATAATATACTTATAAGCATTTTATGCCACTCTGAATTTGAAACAAAGTTTCAATAATACTTTTTAAGATAAAATAAAAAAAGCCTGGCTTCTAAGCCAGGCATTTTTTTATTTTTCTATATCACTGGCAATTGCCTTTGTGACAATGACCATTTTTATTGAATTACTACTTTTGCTATAGGTGACTTTGCTTCTTTTCCTGAAGCATCCGTTATTATTATCACATAATAATATACGCCTCTTGCCATACCCTGAAAGTAAACTCCTGGAACAACTATTGCTTTTCCACCCTGCGAATATGTTGTAGGGTTTTCATATTTTCTTATCAATCTACCCATACTTGTATATATTTTAAACACAGTTTTTGATACTGGTTTTGTTACTGTAAATACAATTACTCTATCTGGCGTTGTTCCTGGTGTTGGATTTGGATTAGGATAAATAAGAACAACTGGTGTTCTCGTATCTACAGGAACAAAGAAAGCTATTGTCTGTGCTGGTGTTGGTACTGTAGGTTTCAATGATGCTGCTGCAATATTGCTATCAGGACTTACGACTGCATTGCTATTGCCAGACGCTGTTCCTTTTATAGTCACATTACCTTCAGCTACTACATTATATACCCAAGTAAATGTTGTGCTTGCTCCAACTGCGAGACTTCCAGCAGATGGTGGAGGAGTACTTACAGGTTGTAAAGAAGATGTGTTTCCAGTTATAACAAGAGGTGCAGGTAAAACTCCTGAGATTGCAGCATTGCCATTGTTAGTAACTACCATACTAACTGTCAACTGCTGTCCTACTGTTACATTTGTAGGTACAGAAATTACCACAGAAAGTGATGGATTTGAAACCGCTGTCATTGTATATGTTGGTGTAAATGTATTTGTTGAACCTGCTGGTACTGTATTTGTTACACTTGGTGTAAATGTATTTGTTGAGCCTATTGGCGGAGTATTTGTTTTTGTAAATGTTGCTGTAGGTGTAAATGTGTTTGTTGATATTCCTGCTGTGTTTGTTGCTGTTGGATAT